>CAYSLM010000052.1:0-17741 GCA_964431895.1 uncultured Aequorivita sp. | reverse complement strand
ACTTGGCCGGTCGCCGTAGTGGGTTGGGTAACCTCCATGGTGCAGCAGGCCGAGGCCTCACAGAAACGCATCAACGAATTTCTACAAACCGAACCCGATATCGAGAACCTGGTAAAAGAAAAAACGCCAATCAAGGGTACCATTGAGTTCAACCATCTCTCCTTTACCTATCCCGACACGGGAATTCTGGCCCTAAAGGATGTTTCATTTACCGTAAAGCCCGGGGAAACCCTGGCCATTGTCGGCAACACCGGGGCCGGCAAATCTACCATTCTCGAATTGATAGGCCGATTGTACGACGTGGAAGAAGGAATGTTGAAGATAGACGGCGTTCCTATTAAAAAAGTAAACCTTACCCAGTTGCGTGACAGTATTGGCTATGTGCCGCAGGACGCCTTTTTGTTCAGTGATTCCATTGGCAACAATATCCGCTTCGGAAAGGAGAGCGCCACCGAACAAGAGGTGATACAAGCCGCCAAAACTGCCGCGGTACATCAAAATATAAAAGGTTTCGCCAAAGGTTACGATACTGTTCTCGGCGAACGCGGCATCACCTTGAGCGGAGGCCAGAAACAAAGGGTATCTATTGCCAGGGCCATCATCAAGGACCCCAAGATTTTGTTGTTTGACGATTGTCTCTCTGCCGTTGATACCGAAACCGAAGAAGAAATACTCCAAAACCTGCACAAGGTTTCCAAGGCCAAAACCACCATTATTGTGAGCCACCGTATTTCCTCGGCAAAAAATGCAGACCAGATCATCGTGCTCGACGAGGGCCGCATCATTCAAAAAGGATCACACGCCCAGTTGATAAATACGGAAGGATACTATAAGGAACTTTACGCGAAACAACTCTTGGAAAAAGAAATGTAAATTTACCTTGGTCGATTTCCTTTTTTTTTGGATTTTTGGCAAAACCTAAGAAAAACCGAAATTATGAGCGATCATTATACCATGGAGCAAGAAGAGATTTTTTCAAAAGTGATGCGTGCCGGAAGACGCACCTATTTTTTTGACGTCAGGTCCACCAAGGCAGGTGACTTCTACCTAACTATTACCGAAAGCAAGAAATTTACCAATGACGATGGTTCTTACCATTACAAAAAACACAAGATATATCTCTACAAAGAGGATTTCAACGAATTTAAAGACAACCTGGCCGAAATGATAGATTACATTATTGATGAAAAAGGTGAGGAAGTAATCAGTGAGCGCCACCAAAAAGACTATAAAAAGGAGAATGACGAACTTCCCGCCGCCGCGGAACCGAAGCCGGAAAAATTGGAAACCGACCCTACCAATTTTACCGATATTGAATTTGACGATATTTAATAAAATGCATAAAATACCCCGAAAACCGATGCAGACGACTTTGTATCGGTTTTTTTTGTATCGTAAAGCCCCATAAACGTTAGGAGCCACTCCAATTAATCTTCCTTAATTTGAAAAGCCTATCTTTGCCGCTTTTTTTAAGAAGAAATTATGTTGTTATCGCTTTTCAAGAACTTTACCCATAACCCAAAAAATGATATCCTATCAGGTTTGACTGTGGCCCTGGCTTTGGTGCCAGAGGCCGTGGCCTTTGCTTTTGTGGCCGGTGTTGACCCCTTGGTTGGGCTTTACGGAGCTTTTATCATGGGCCTTGTCACCGCACTATTTGGTGGCCGTCCTGGGATGATATCCGGTGCCACCGGTGCCATGGCCGTGGTGATGGTACATTTGATACAACAGGGAAACGAGGTTGGGCTCTTACTGGCAGAGCCGGTACAATATCTGGGGCTGCAATGGCTATTTATCACACTTTTGTTTGTGGGAGCCATTCAAATATTGGCCGGGGTTTTACGGTTGGGGAAATTTGTGAGGCTTATCCCCCACCCTGTGATGATGGGTTTCGTAAACGGGCTGGCCATCGTAATCTTTCTTTCGCAATTGGGGCTTTTTAAGGAAAGCCGCGGTACGGTACCGCAATGGCTCACGGGGCCCGACCTCTGGGTTATGCTGGCATTGGTAGGCCTGACGATGGGAATCATGTTCGGTTTGCCCAAACTCACCAAAAAACTGCCCGCGGCCCTGATCGCAATAATCGTGGTGGCTTGTATTACTATCTTCGGAGATCTGGACGTCAGCACCGTTGGCTCCTTTATCCGCGATGGTGGCGGCAATGGTTTGAAAGGATCGCTCCCCCACTTCCAGACCCAAATTTTCAGTTTTTTTGGTACCCTTGATGGGCATTGGGATTTAATATTGTCTACAGCGGTCTTATTGGCGGCGGTGGGCTTGATTGAATCTTTAATGACCCTCAATTTAATTGATGAAATGACCGAGACCCGCGGCAGCGGCAACCGCGAATGTGTAGCCCAAGGTGGCGCCAACATCCTGAACGGCCTGTTTGGCGGGATGGGCGGTTGTGCCATGATCGGGCAGTCCATCATCAACGTGAGTTCAGGCGGGCGCGGCAGGCTGTCGGGAACCGTGGCGGCCTTGGCCCTGCTCTGCTTTGTGCTTTTTGGTGCGCCCTTGATCGAGCAAATCCCCATTGCGGCCCTGGTGGGGGTTATGTTTATGGTGGTGATAGGCACCTTTGCCTGGAGCAGTTTCAGGATTTTAAATAAAATTCCGCTTGCCGATGCTATTGTACTCATTACCGTTTCGGTGGTAACGGTCTGGCAAGATCTGGCCATTGCCGTTTTTGTGGGCGTGATCATGAGCGCCCTGGTATTTGCCTGGAAAAGTGCCACCAGGATCCGCGCCAGAAAACGGATGAAGGAAGATGGCACCAAAGTTTATGAAATCTGGGGACCTCTATTCTTTGGCTCAACCACGGCGTTTAACGGTAAGTTTGATGTTGCGAATGATCCCGAATCTGTTGAGATTGACTTTATCGAGTCTAAAATCTCAGACCACTCCGGCGTAGAGGCCGTACGGAACATAGCCAATAAATATCTGGACAGCGGCAAGCAAATCAAGCTCACGCACCTAAGCCCAGACTGCAAGGCCCTGCTGCTGAAATGGAACCCCGAGTTTGAAACCATTATCGAGGATTCGGTGGAAGATCCGCGCTATTACGTGGTAACGGACACCTTGGATGCGGAAGCCTGATGGCTTCTCAGGAAAAGCATTTTAGCAAAATTTTATAAAAACCTTTTTCGGAGACTTTCTATCTTTAGAAAAAAACCATGCTGAAAATTGAAAGGTTCGGGATGCTATTGCTATATATCTTTTTTTGTAGTGCATGCAACTTTCCCAAGGATCCAGAAAATTCCTATGAAAAAGCAAAAAAATCGGCATTGCGCGTGGGGATTGTTTCCAAAGCCGATACTGCCAGGATAAATTTCGAGAAAAACTTGATAAGCAATTTTGCCGAGCAGGAAAATTTACAGACCCAATTTACCGTAGATAATGAAACCGAACTGGTGAAAAATCTCGAAAAGTATCAACTGGATGTGGTGCTGGGGGGGTTCGAAAAATCGTCAAATTGGAAAACCCGGGTCGGCATGACCAAGCCCTATGATTCAACCCACGTATTCTTTATTCCGCGGGGCGAAAACCGGTTACTTTATCAACTTGAAAATTTCATCCACAAGCAGCAACTGCCATGAGAGTAAAATCATTTGAACTTCCCGAAAATTTAAAAGAGAAGCTGGAAAAAGCAAAGAAACTGGAATGGATTACCTTGGTCTACCTTGTTACGGTGGTGGTGCTAATGTACTTGGTAATGGGTTCTTCGCAAGCCATGAAGACTGCCTGGTTGGAAGATGCACTCAGTATGATACCAGCAATTTCGTTTTTAATTGCATCGCGCATCTATAATAAGAAGCCTACGGTCAAATTTCAATATGGCTTTCACCGGGTGTACAGCATTGCCTTTCTTACGGGAAGTGTCGCCCTCTTCGGAATGGGAATTTTTCTTTTGGTAGATTCCGCCATTACCCTTATCAAAGCAGAGCATCCCACTATTGGAAGCATCGTTTTATTTGGCCATCAAATCTGGATGGGGTGGATAATGATGGCAGTTTTGCTCTACAGCTCCCTGCCTGCCATGTATTTAGGCTATAAGAAACTGCCCTTGGCAAAAAAACTACACAACAAAATTCTGTATACCGATGCCAATGCGCAAAAGGCCGATTATATGACCGGCTTTGCCGCCATGGCCGGTATCTTAGGCCTGGGTATGGGATGGTGGTGGGCAGACGCCGGCGCGGCATTGTTTATTTCCTTTTCAGTTCTAAAGGATGGCTATACCAATTTAAAGGATGCCATAAGCGATCTAATGGACAAAAAACCGGTAACTATCCAAGAACAAAAACCCGATGAACTAATAAAGAACACAGAGAATTTCATAAAATCCTGGCCATGGGTAGAAGACGCCAATGTTCGTTTTCGGGAAGAAGGACAAGTATATTTTGGCGATGTGCAACTTATCGTAAAGCCGGGAACCGATGTATCCGAATCTATTGAAGAAGGCCTGCAAAAACTCTACGATTTCCATTGGAAAATTTACGACGTCACCTTGATGCCCGTAGAAAAGATCAAGAAATATTCAGACAGCGGGTCTTAAATACATTTAAATGTAACTTACTTTTTTTGAAATTTTTATTGCCGTGAGAAGTGGAAATCCATTCGCCTGGGCTGGCCGTCTATGGCTCCTTCAATCCAAGTGTGAAGTGAATCCTTGGCCGGGTGGGTATATACAATGCGCTGCGGAAAATCATGGCCCCTGTTCTCAAAGGTAAACTGCCCCGCTGCCGATGGCACCATTTTAAAGGTTACCGGTTCTGTGCCATTTCCCTTTGCCATGGCCACCGTGAGCCACAGGTTTCCACGTTTTTGTTCCAGGGCCATGGTTTCGGCAAAAACGATTTCCTTTTTATCATCCTCAACAAAGCTGAAGGCCGTAAACGTACTGTCGTTTTCCTGCGACCATGTTTCTTGCGAATACGTATTGCCCTCTTGGTTTACCCAAGTGCCCAAAAGCCAGTGGAGTTTCTTTATCCCTTCAAAAGTATTATAGGCCGTTTCAACATTCTTTCTTTCAGCTTCGGAAGTGTTTCTGCACGAATTGAAAAGAAAGGGAAGAAATAGGAAAAGCGCATATTTTTTCATACAAATGAAATTATAGGCCAAGGTATCAAAAAATTCACACCTACTGCCTATATTCACCGGCTTCCTATTTCGGTTAACACAAAGAATTCATTTGGGGCATTGCTTGTTTTATAAACCTTACCTACCTTTAAGAGTATTTTGGGCTCTGATATGGTTTCGCATAACAAAAAAAATCCCCTCTCCCAATCGTTAAAGGACTATGGCCGGGGGGTGGCGGGAGGCTTGCTATTTAGCCTTCCCATGCTCTATACCATGGAAATGTGGTGGACGGGATTTATAGCGGCCCCGTGGCAACTTGGCATCTACCTGCTGGTGGGCATATTTTTACTCATGGTCTATAACCATTATGTGGGAATAAGGCGGGAGCATTCCCTTTGGGAAAATCTTTCGGAATCTGTTGAGGAATTGGGAATAGGCCTGCTGCTCACTTTTTTTATCCTCTGGGCCACGGGCCGCATAGCTAGCGGAATGTCTGTTGATGAGATTTCCGGAAAAATAATCGTGGAGGCGGTAACGGTGGCCATAGGCATTTCCGTAGGGAAATCGCAATTGGGCAGCAATGGCGAAGATGAGGGCAACACAAACGAAAAAAACCAGGACAATCCCGAGGGTGATTTCTTCCGAAGTATAAACCTGGCGCTCTGCGGGGCCATACTCATAGCATCAATCGTGACACCCACCCAGGAAATAGTGGTCATTGCCGTGGAAGCGCAAATCTATAAACTCCTCATAATTGCCTTGCTCTCCATAGGAATAGGAGGCGCTGTTCTGTATTTTATCAACTTTACGGGAGCCCAAAAATTTGTGCTGCAACCAAGCGGTCATTGGGATGTTATTGTGGGAACCGCTATTATGTACGCCGTGGCACTCATTTCCTCCATTTTTATGCTCTGGTTTTTTGGGCGTTTTCAGGGCCTGTCCCTTTACGGAATGGTTGCAGAAACAGTGGTCTTGGGCTTTCCTGCGGCGCTCGGGGCTTCGGCAGGTAGATTGCTAATCCAAAATTGACCATGAATAAAAGAAAAGAAAAAAAGAATTGGCTGGAATGGTTGATTACCATTATCTCTACAGTATTGGTTTTGTTCACCCTGGGATTTGTCGTATATCAGTTGATTACCGAAGAGAAGACCCCTCCGAACATACAGATCACTTTGGGCGAAATCACAAAAAAGGACCATGCTTTTGCCGTGCCGGTCCAAGCAAAAAATACGGGAACCCAAACGGCCGAAAATGTGGTTATCGAAATTGTTTTTTCACAGACTTCAACAGTGGAAAAAGCGCAGCTCACTTTTCAGTACCTTCCCGGAAAAAGTACGGCAACGGGCTGGGCATCATTTAGTACAAGACCCAAAAAGACCGATCTGAAAGCCCGCGTAACCGCATATGGCATTCCCTAATCCAATCCATCCTTATTGAGAAAGCGGGTTGCGCGGCTCAGGAAATACGGAGCCCGTTTTCCACCTTTCTGCCTGGCTCCAATAGGGTTACCTTCTTTCCGTCCACGGCTCCCAAAACAAGGCATTCGCTCATAATGTTGGCGATCTGTTTCTTCGGAAAATTGATTACGGCCACTACTTGTTTGCCTACCAGTTCTTCCTTGGAGTAGAGCAGGGTAATCTGGGCCGAAGTTTTCCGCAGGCCAATGTCACTGCCGAAATCTATCAAAAGTTGATATGATGGATTCCGCGCCTCGGGAAAATCATGGGCTTCCACTATGGTGCCCACCCGCATTTCCACCTTTTCAAAATCGGCCCAGCTCAAATCATTCGTCATGGTGGATGGTAAGTTTTTTAATCATTTCGGGCGAAATATCACCTTGATCGGCGCCATACACATCAACGAGCAATCCTTTTTGTCCGTCATGGGTCTCAATAAGATAAAGGATGGTATTGTCCCCGGGATTGGTCATGCCTTCAAAGCGGTAAAATTTCACCACATCCAGCTGGCCGGCCTTCCACTTCTTTTTAAGGTTTTTGCTTTCTATCCCTTCGGCCACAAGATTAAAATCTTCGGTAAACCCCTGCTTTTGGAGATCTGCCACCGCCACGGAAAGGGAGGAATACGAATTTTTCATAGATTTTGGTTTTGCCATTAAAATTAACCAAGCAAGTCTGGAAGCGCAAACATTTATTAATTCTTTAACCCCTTCGGGGAAATCATTATAGAAAAAATAGCTCGGTTTGCCTTCTAGGAAGCATGCGACTGGTAGTTTTTTATACTCCGGCAATTTGGAAGTTGATTATGCTGCCATACAAATTTGAAAAAATAGTACCTTTACTATTTACCAAAAAATCCGATAAAAAGTTTAGAAAAACATGGCCCGAACCGAATCAAAAATGCTTCCCTTGGGAACCAAAGCCCCCAACTTTACATTGATTGACGCCGTAACCAACAAACCCGTTTCCCTATGGGATGTGCAAGGGGAAAAAGGAACGGTGGTCATGTTTATCTGCAACCACTGCCCGTTTGTTAAACACGTGAACGAGGAAATTGTAAGGTTGTGCAATGATTACCGCGTTACCGGCTTTGGTTTTGTGGCCATAAACAGCAACGATATTGTGAACTATCCAGACGACGCCCCACCCAAAATGTGGGAAACCGCCCGTAAGCACGCCTATCCATTCCCATATCTCTTTGACGAAAGCCAAGAAGTGGCCCGGGCCTATGATGCCGCCTGCACCCCAGATTTCTATCTTTTTGACGATGAACTGAAACTGGTGTACCGCGGCCAACTGGACAACAGCCGGCCGGGCAATGGCATCCCGGTAAACGGCCGCGACCTGCGCGAGGCACTTGACAATATCCTGAACAACAATCCACAACGGAAGGAACAAAAACCAAGTATGGGGTGTAACATTAAATGGAAGAAAGAGGCTCCCTAACCTTTATGGAAAATCACAAACCCGCCTGCCGGAGGGGCAGGTTCCAAATCACAAACTCCAATTTACCATTCACTATTTCACATCCATCAGTTCCACGTCAAAAATCAAGGTAGCGCGTGGTGGGATTACGCCACCGGCACCCCTATCGCCATAAGCCAGGTGCGATGGAATCACAAACCGCGCCTTATCACCCACCTGTAAAAGCTGAATACCTTCATCCCAACCTGGGATTACCTGGCCCACGCCCAATTGGAAGTCGATGGGCTGTTTTCTTTTGTATGACGAATCAAATACGGTACCGTCGGTCAGTTGGCCTTTGTAATGTACCGAAACGGACTGGCCTTTTTCGGCCTTTTTACCATTTCCCTTTTGGATAATTTTGTACAACAGGCCACTATCGGTCCGGTCAAACCCTTCGGAAACTTTTTTGAGGTCGGCCTCTTCCTGGGCTTTGATCTGGGCGATACGCACCTCCCTTTCACCGGTAAATTTTCTGAAAGCCTCAACCGCGTTCCAGTTTTTTGCAAGGTCGCCTACGCGGATAATTTCAATCTTTTTCATGGTATCACCCTGGGCAATACTATCTACCACCTGCTGCCCTTCCACCACTTTTCCAAATACGGTATGCTTGTCATCAAGCCAGGGCGTGGCCACGTGGGTAATAAAAAATTGGCTGCCATTGGTTCCTGGGCCCGCATTGGCCATGGAGAGCACACCGGGTGCATCGTGCCGCAGCGCTGGATTAAACTCATCGTCAAAAGTATAACCGGGGCCACCGGCGCCCGTACCGTTGGGGTCGCCGCCCTGGATCATAAAATCGGGGATTACGCGGTGGAATTTCAGGCCGTCATAATAGGGCTTGCCCTGTGGTTTGGCTGAATTTTCAAGATTGCCTTCGGCCAAGGCTACAAAGTTGCCCACGGTGCCCGGGGTTTTATCGTAAGCTAGCTCGATGAGTATTTCGCCTTTTTCGGTGGTTACTTTGGCGTAGATTCCGTCTTTCATGATTTTTTCTTTAGAATGATTGTTGTGGGCAAAGGTAGGGAAATGCGCCCTACCTTTTAGGAAGGAAGGTAAGCAAACCGTAGCCCGATATTGAATTTCTATCCAAAAAAACATAGTTTCTTCCACCGTTTTAAACTACATGCCGCGATTTTGTTTTAAATTTGAAATAAAGTGCTTTCGCCGTTTGCACTCGCTCCAAAAAGCCTTGTTGATATACTTTAGGTTTCGGCGCTTTAAATTTTTTTATTACAGATTTTCCAAATACCCACTTTTTCAATAAATATTAAATCCAAAGATGATGACCTATGAAACGAAGGGAAATATTGATCGGGCTGCTTGCGCTCACTTCCTTTTCCTTATTCGCTGATACCTTAAAAGGAAACCTTGACAGGCGCACAAAAAAAGGTTTTAAAGTGAATGCGGGGGAAGCGAGATTTGGCAAACATTTTAAGATGAAAGGAGTTACCCTAAACATTCTGGACATAAAAATATCGGGCATCGATACTGAAAACGAGCTGGCCGTTTTTGAACAAACAGGACTTACCCCTTTGGGAGGGCCGCCGCTGCACGTACATCCGTTTCAAGATGAATGGTTTTACGTAATTGAAGGCGAATATCTATTTCAAGTAGGGGAAGAAAGATTTGGGATGAAAGCCGGAGACACTATTTTTCTGCCCAAAAACGTAAAACACGCTTTTATCCAGCTTTCCGAAAAAGGGAAAATGATTGTCTCCTATCTGCCGGCGGGCAAGATGGAGCACTTTTTTAAAATAACCGACCAGTGGAATTCTCCGCCCTCCCCAGAGGAAATAGCCCAAGTGTTTAAGGAACACGACATGATAGTGGTAGGTGAGCCCTTGAAAGCACACTGATCTGGAGTGTGTGAACACACAAACGTTTAGATTTTTATAATTTCATCCCTTCGTTGCGCCTGAAAAATACAGCTTTAATACCTGCCCGTGAAATTAAGTTCAGCTTTGCCGCCATACCAACCGGGGATGTAAAATTGTAACAAATATTTAACCCATTCGTCATACAGACAACCATCAACATCACATCCGGAAAAACCAACCCAGTGGACACCATTCTCAGCATTCAAAACCTCACCAAAAAATTTGGACCCATTACCGCCGTTGACAATCTTTCCTTTTCCATTGAAAAGGGCAATGTGTACGGCATCCTCGGGCCCAACGGCAGCGGAAAAAGTACCACCCTCGGCATTGTGCTGAACGTGGTCAATAAAACCGCTGGCAATTTTCAGTGGTTCGACGGCAGTATCGATACCCACCAGGCCCTGAAAAAAGTGGGCGCCATTATTGAAAGGCCCAACTTTTACCCGTATATGACCGCCGTGCAAAACCTGCAACTCGTATGCAAAATAAAAGAGGTGCCGGAAGAAAAAATATCAGAAAAACTGGAGCTCGTAGGCCTTTTAGACCGCAAGAACAGTAAGTTCAGCACCTTCTCCCTCGGGATGAAGCAGCGCCTGGCCATAGCCTCTGCCCTGCTCAACGATCCCGAAATATTGATACTCGACGAGCCCACTAACGGCCTTGACCCGCAGGGCATCCACCAAATAAGGGAGATAATCAAAAAAATAGCCGCCCAGGGAACTACCATTCTTCTGGCCTCGCATTTATTGGATGAAGTGGAAAAAGTGTGTTCCCACGTCGTTATTCTTCGGAAAGGCGTGAGCCTCTATGCCGGCAGTGTGGACGGGATGAACGCCAGCCACCGCTTTTTGACGATGCAGAGCCACAATATGGAAGCTTTGCAGCAGGCTTTGGAGGGCAATCCCGCTTTTGGCAGCGTAAAGCGCGAGGGCGAATATTTAATAGCCTACCTCAACCAGCCGATGGACGCTTCGGAAGTGAACCGACTCCTTTTTGAAAAAGGCATCACCCTAAGCCACCTCGTGAAACGCAAGGAAAGCCTTGAAGAACAATTCCTGCAACTGACCAAACAAAACTAACCACCCGATGCTACGACTATTGAACATAGAACTCCAAAAATTGCGCTATAACCGTTCGGCTAAGGTTATTTCCATCATATATTTCGTCCTTACCACCTTTATTGCCCTCATTGCCTCCATCGAGTTCAATTTTGGCGATTTCCACTTTCGGGTGGCCGATCAGGGCATTTTCAACTTTCCGTTTATTTGGCATTTCAACACGTATATTGCCGCTATTCTGAAGCTGTTTCTCGCCATCGTGATCGTCTCTATGATGAGCAACGAATATAGTTACCGCACCCTAAAGCAAAATTTGATAGACGGCCTGAGCAAAAAAGAATTTGTACTTTCCAAGTTTTTGACGGTCATCCTGTTTTCGGTGGTTTCCACGGTTTTCATCTTTGTGGTCTCGCTGATCTTGGGGCTGGTTTTTTCAGATTATAATGAAATAGGCATCATCTTTAGCGATATGGAATACCTTGCTGCCTATTTCATAAAGTTAGTTGCCTTTTTCTCCTTCTGTCTCTTTTTGGGGGTTTTGGTAAAACGTTCGGCTTTTGCCCTGGGCTTTCTCATCGTGTGGCAAGTGGTGGAATGGCTCAGCTACGGGCTAATGAAATGGCAGCTCTTTAAGGATACGGAAATTGCCGATACCGTGGCCCAATTCTTTCCGCTGAACGCCATGGCAAACCTGATAAAAGAGCCTATGAGCCGTTTGGGCGCCATACAGTCTGCCGCAAACCAACTGGGCGAGAGTTTTAATAAAGATTACCACGTTACCTGGCTCAATGTATTGATTGTGCTGATCTGGACCGCACTTTTCATTTACTGGTCCTACGCGATTTTAAAGCGAAGAGATCTATAATAAATAGATGGTTGCAGGGGAAGGGCATTTTATCGCCCATTTTTTCTATATTTAACAGGCAATCATCAAATCCGCTTTTTTGAAATACATTCTTTCCATAGGCTGCCTATTATTTTACCATGGAATTTTCTCGCAGGATATTTCACTATTTAGGCAATTCAACGGCCATTATGACTATACCGCCTTTGGCAATACCCTGAACACCGAAGAAAACGGCCAGGGCGGCAATTGCTTTATCCTTACCGAAAGCAGTGCCGATTTCCAATTAAACCCTGAACAGCAAGTGGTGGCGGCCTATCTGTATTGGGCAGGTTCGGGCCCGGGCGATTTTGAGGTTACTTTTAACCAGCAACCCATTTCGGCGGCGCGCACCTTCAATCACATTTTCAACAGCGGAGGGCAAGATTATATCTATTTCGCAGCCTTTGCCGACGTAACCGAACAAATCCAAACCACAGGCAATGGCACCTACACCCTGGCCGATCTCGATCTTACTTTGGTCATCCCCGCCTATTGCAGTCCGCCGGGCTCGGGCACCAACTTTGGTGGCTGGGCGGTTACGGTGGTCTATAAAGATGCCGGTCTGCCCAATAACCAAGTGAATATTTTTGACGGGTTGCAGAGTGTTTCGCGCAACAACCCAACGTTGGATATTACCTTGCACAACCTGATGGTGCTCGACACCCAGGGTGCCAAAATCGGGTTTTTGGCCTGGGAGGGCGACAGTCAATTGGCCGTTAACGAAACCCTGCGCATCAATGGCCATATCTTGAGCAATCCACCGCTGAACCCCGCCGACAACGCCTTTAACGGTACCAACAGCTTTACGGGCAGCAATGTGCTCTATAATATGGATATTGATTACTATACTATCGCCAACTATATAAACCCGGGCGATACTTCGGCCCACATCCAGCTTACCAGCGGGCAGGATTTTGTGATGGTCAACAACATTGTCACCGTTCTCAATACCGAACTGCCCGATGCCACCATTTCCCTAGACAACGTTACCGGCGGCACTGAATGTGGCGATCGGGAGCTTACCGTAGCCTACACCGTTTACAACCTAAACAGTACCGATGTCTTACCCGCCGGCACGCCCATTGCTTTTTACGCCGATGCCCAGTTGGTGGCACAAAGCCAAACGGTGGTGCCAATCCCCATTGACGGGCAGGAGAGCGGCACCATTAGCTTTACCGTTCCGGAAGAAATTGAAGCGGATTTTATACTAAAGGCCGTGGTGGACGATACCGGCAACGGAACGGGAATCGTCAACGAAATCAATGAGGAAAACAATGAAGATGAAATGCCTATGCATCTGCTTGTAAACCCAGTAATCAGTGGACTTCACAATCTGGAAACCTGCGACGTTTTTGGGGAGGAATATTTTGATTTGACCCAGGCAACTTCCGAAATAGACCTCAGTTATACCCTGAGTTTTCACCTTTCGGAAGCAGATGCCGAAAATAATGTGAACCCCATTCCCATTCCCGAAAATTTTCAGAATACCGAAAATCCGCAGACCATTTATATTCGGGTTTCCAATGCCGATTGTTTTGTCACTGCCAGTTTTACGGTGGAAGTAATCGTCTGCCCCTTGCCCGATGCCACGATCGTATTTCCCGAGATTTCTGCCTGTCGCGATAGGCCGTTATGGCTTTCGTTTACGGTTTTTAATCGGGAAGCTACCGCCCCCCTGCCCGCCAATACCTCCATCGCCATTTATGTGGAAGGAACTCTCCTGGCGCTCACCCAAACGCGGGATGTTATTGCTATTGGCGGCAGTGAAAACGGCGAGGTCGAGTTGCTGCTGCCCGAAAACTTGCCCGATGTTTTTACGCTTACGGCCGTGGTGGACGACGATGGCAATGGCAATGGGACGGTGGAGGAACTGCGGGAGGACAACAACAGTTTTTCGCGGGAAGTGATCTTTGAAAGCATTGCGCCCATCCCCGATTTGCCCAATCTGGTGGAATGTGATACGGGATTTGATACCGCAATTTTTGACCTTACCCAACAAGAAGCCACCATTCGAACGGGGCCCGATGACGTAATAAGTTATTTCACTACCCCCGAAGCTGCTATGCAAAATACAGATGCGATCGCCCATCCTACCGAATATCAAAACGGTACCGACCCCCAGACCATTTACGTGCGGCTGGAAAACGAAATCTGCTTTGCCACAGCCTCTTTTCTATTGACTACGGAAAACTGCGCGCCCTTTATTCCCCAAGGATTTTCGCCCAATGGCGATGGTATTAATGATACATTTGAAATCAGCAACCTCCTCAACATTTACGAAAATTTTGAGTTGAATATTTATTCCCGCGAAGGCAATTTAATCCACACGGCCCACAACGCGGACGGTTTTTGGGATGGGGTAGCTACAAAAGGGTTACTATTTACCGGAAGTCCCGTTCCCGTGGGTACGTACTATTACGTTTTGGTTTTGAACGACCCCAAATATCCCGACGCTTTTATTGGCTGGGTTTATGTGAATTATTGAGTTTTCGAAATAGTAGCTATTATAGGTGGATACTATTGATCTACTTCAAAAAATATTCTTTGGACAAATCCCTGAAAATATTGCAACATTTTTTGGCCCTTCCCAATCTGGAGATTACTTCGGAAGCATATGCATTCCGTTATTTTAAAATTTCCGAAGAAAGTGTGCAAAACGCTTCTTTCCTATTTCCAAAGCATCTGGTACTGGGCATGCAGGCCGAGGCTTGTTTTCAGGCCTATCTGGAAGGTTCGAGAAACCATAGGCTTCTTGCGGCGAATATCCAGATTCAGGGAGCGGAACAAACTTTGGGCGAGCTGGATTTCCTTATTAAGGATGAAAATACACGAAACACTATCCACATAGAGCTGGCGTGTAAGTTTTATCTCTATGACCCACAAGCCGGCACACTGGAACTTGAAAAATGGATCGGGCCCAACCGACGGGACAGTTTGTTTGAGAAGCTGGAAAAAGTAAAAACCAAACAATTCCCACTATTGCACAGACGGGAAACCCTTGAAATTCTTGAACAATTGGATATTTTCCCGCCCATTTCGCAGCAATTGTGCTTAAAGGCACAGCTATTTGTCCCGCAAAGCCTCGATGTGGACACCCTTCCCGAAAATTTTCGGCCATGCGTTGTTGGCCATTATGTAAATTTGGATACTTTTCTGAAGAAAGAAAAAGATAACTCGGCCCGTTTTGCCCTTCCCACCAAAAAGGAATGGCTCTTACCCCAGGACCTCATTTCAAATTGGCGCGTCTTTTCAGCGATCGAGCAGGAAATTCAACTACAGATCAAAAATAAAAAGTCGCCCCTGGTCTATAAAAAAACAAACCACGGCTTGGAGCGATTTTTTGTAGTCTGGTGGTAATTTATTGGGTTCCGTATTTATCAAAAAGGTAAACCAGGCTTGCCATGGCCGCCGCACCCAACTCCAATTCGCGTTTGTTTACGGCCTCAAAGGTATCATTGGCGGCGTGATGGTAGTCAAAATAGCGCTGGCTGTCTGGCTGAAGCCCCGCGAGCACATCGATATTTCCTTCAAGTGGTCCAATGTCTGCCCCACCGTGGCCCTTTTCAAAATAATGGATCAAATAGGGTTTGAACAAGGGCTTCCATGATTGTACCATCTTTAGAATGGCCTCATTGCTTTGGAAAGAGAAGCCGCGCGGCGTAAAGCCTCCGGCATCACTTTCCAGGGCAAATAGATGTTTTTCTTTTTTCCGTTTGGCCTCCTCGGCATATTTTTTACCCCCTCTTAGGCCGTTTTCCTCATTCATAAAAAGCACGGCGCGGATAGTGTGTTTGGGTTTATAGCCAACTTTTTTGAAGAGGCGCAGTACTTCCATACTCTGCACCACGCCGGCCCCATCATCATGGGCGCCATCGCCCAGGTCCCAACTGTCAAGATGCCCACCTACCACCATATATTGGTCTGGATAGGTGCTTCCGGTTATCTCGGCAATTACGTTATAGCTCTGTACGTCGTCAAAGGTTCTGCAGTTCTGCTTGAAATAAAATTTCAAATTGGGCTGAAGCTTCAGCAGGCTGCTCAAATATTCGGCCCCATTGGTGCTGATGGCCGCAGCGGGGATACGTTGGTCTATAGGGGTATCGCCATAGCTCATGGATCCGGTATGCGGAAAATCGTCCATCCTAAGGGTAAGCGAGCGCACCAGAACACCCACGGCTCCATATTTGGCAGCCACGGCCGCTCCGGCATACCGTTGATCGACCGCCCCCCCATAAGCCGGAAAAGTACTGATAAGTGATGGATCCATGGGTCTGTTGTAAAATACAATCTTGCCTGCTATTTTTTCCTTGCCCAAGGCAGCAACCTCCTCCAGGCTCTTCACTTCCACAACCTCGGCTTTGGTACCTAAGCTGGGAGTGGGCACAGACCCACCAAGGGCACAGATATCCATGACCGTTTTTTGGCCCGTGGGCGATTCCAGGTAGGCGTATTCCTTAAAGCCGCGAGTCCATTTGGGGACCATCACCGGTTGCAGCCAAACCTTATCAAAACCCAATTCCTTGAGCTGGGCCTCCGTATATTTTACAGCTCTTTCGGCCTCGAGCGAGCCGGATAGCCTGCCCCCTATTTCATTTGAAAGATGATCGAGCCATTCATAGGCCTTGCCATCGGTAAGTGCCGTGGTGAAAAGTTTTTTCAGCATTAATGAATCTTGGGAAACCGTTTGGCTGTGGGCATGAAATGAAATCAATAAAAAAAAGAGAAAGGTGGGGAGGGAAACTGTTTTCATTATCTAATATTTTGTTTTGGGGAAAAGGCGAAATTAATCATTTTTCAGTTCTTCCTTGTATTCGGAAATCTTGGCCTTGATGTCGTCGTCGAGTTCTGGTTCTTTTATGTCCTTATATTTCTGCAGCTCCTGCAGCATGATTTCGGCCACAATGACCCGGGCTGTCTTTTTGTCATCGGAAGGGATTAGGTACCAAGGCGCGTGAGGCTTTGAGGTTTGGTTTATGGCCTCTTGATAGCACTTTTGATATTCGGGCCAAAGCTCGCGCTCCTCGAGATCGCCGGGAGAGAATTTCCAGTTTTTTTCGGGTTTGTCCAATCGGCGCAGCAATCTATTTTTCTGTTCTTCCTTACTTAGGTTGAGAAAAAACTTAAAAATAATGGTGCCGTTTTGCTGAATGGTTTTTTCAAAATTGTTTATCTGCTCAAACCTCTTCTGCCAAAATTCAGCATCGATATCATCTAGGCAATTGACCTTGGGAAGGTTCTCGCCAAGAATATATTCCGGATGAACCCTGGTGACCAAGACGTTTTCATAATGGGTACGGTTAAACACTCCAAATTTTCCGCGTTCGGGCAGGGCCACATAATGCCGCCACAAATAATCGTGTCTTTTTTCAAGCACCGTGGGCGTTTTAAAACTGTGCACCACCACGCCCCGGGCATTGAAGTCCTTAAACACCTCGCGTATCATGCTGTCCTTGCCAGCCGTGTCCATGCCCTGTATACAGACAAGAACGGCATATTTTCCGTGGGCATAAAGTTTGTCCTGTAGCTTGCCCAATTGTTTTCGGGTTTTCTTTAATTGGCTCTTCAGGTCATCCTTGGACGCATCGAGGTCAAAACTGGTTTTACTGCCATCTATTTTAAAGGAAGAAGTAACTTTAAAGTCATCAATCTGGATATTTTTCATGGTTGAAGCTGTTTAGTTATTGGAAAAAGTGGCGGCTTTTTACAATGGCGTCATTTACTGGCAAATGATTTTACATCTTTTTCGCTTATTTCATTGCCGCCCAAAATGATGAGTCTTTCCACCACATTTCGAAGCTCGCGGATGTTGCCCGTCCAATCGTATTCCTGGAGCAGTTTTATGGCTTTTGAGGTAAACTCCTTTTTGGCGGTGCCGTGTTCCTCCGAAATCTTTTCAGAAAAATAATCTACCAGC
>CAYSLM010000051.1:0-17843 GCA_964431895.1 uncultured Aequorivita sp. | reverse complement strand
GGCCACCGTCAATTACGATGTGAAGTACAACTTGCCCTCTCTTGGGAAGCTTGAGGCCATTGTGGGGGTGCAGGGTATGTTCCAAAAAAATAAAAATGAAGGGGAGGAAATCCTAATCCCCGATGCCAGTACGGTTGATTTTGGGATTTTGGGAACCGCCCATTACCATTTGGAGAAAGTAGACCTGCAGGCCGGTATCCGGTTTGATTCCCGGAAGATTGACAGTGAGCCTGCACGAAGCCCGGAAGATTTGAATTTTGTACCCGCGCTGGACAGAACTTTTACCAGTTTTACGGCCGCTCTGGGCTCCAAGCTTGATTTTGGCGATAAGGTGGCCTTACGCTTAAACTTGGCAAGCGGCTTTAGGGCGCCAAACCTAGCCGAGCTTACTTCAAACGGAATCCACGAGGGCACCAACAGATTTGAACGGGGCAACCCAACCCTTGCCAATGAACAGAACTTGCAGATCGACCTTTCAATAGAATACAAGGGGGAGCATCTTGAGCTGTTTGCCAACGGATTTTATAATGCGGTAAATGATTATATCTATCTTTCACCCACGGGAGAAAGAATAGACCAAACCCCAGTTTTTGATTACCTTCAAGCCAACGCCTCACTATTTGGTGGCGAAGCGGGGATACACTTCCATCCTCACCCGCTGGATTGGCTCCATTGGGAAAGCAGTTTCGAAACGGTAACAGGCAAGCTGAAGGAAAACGGATATTTGCCCTTAATTCCTGCCAATTCCCTTAAAAACACCGTGAGAGTTGAACTTAAAGATGGAGTTCAACGCCAATCTACGGCCGCTTTTGTCACACTTCAAAATACTTTTGATCAAAAACATCCCGGCCAGTTTGAAACCCCGTCTGGGGGTTACTCTCTGTTGAGCGCAGGAGTGGAAAGCAGTTTTCAATTAAATAAAATACTGCTGAAGGTAGGCCTAAACGGCACTAACCTAACCGACAAAAGATACATCGCGCATCTTTCCCGGTTTAAACCCGAGGGAATATTCAATATGGGAAGAAGTATAAATTTGAATTTAAGGTTGGAAATTTAGAAAGATTATAGGCCGTTATGTCAGTGGATTCAGAATGATCCAAACGGCCTATTTTTATTCGTTCACTTCTACCTCAATGGTTTGTGGCCCTGGCTGTTTTTTCCAGACATAGGTGTATAGCCACATGAGGGTAAAGGTGGGGATTACGTCGGTAACCGGAAGGATTTCTTCTAGAAATACTACGGCCGAGGCAATTTTTCCTGCCGTACCATGGTACATTTGGTTCATTTTTTTGGCTGCAATGGGAGCCCACAGCAAATCGAGAAAGGGGCCTACCACGGGAATGGTCATGGTTGCCATCCCTATTATATCATAGATGACCCCCCACTTAAGCAATTTATATTTTTCTTGTTTCATCGTTGTGGATATTCTTCCTTTCAAAAACAAAAAACATTCCAAAAAATTGTAACGGTTTTCCCAAAATCAACCCAGATCGCTGCTTATAAGCTTTAGAAATTCATTGCGCGTCTGTATGGCCTCAAACTGGCCGCGAAAACCGGAAGTAGTGGTAACGCTATTCTGCTTCTGTACGCCACGCATCATCATGCACATATGTGAGGCTTCTATGACAACAGCCACACCTTTGGGTTTTAGGGTTGTGTTTATGCACTCGAGAATATCGTGGGTGAGCCGCTCCTGTACCTGCAACCTTCGGGCAAATACATCTACAATCCGCGGTATTTTGCTAAGGCCTACAATATAGCCATCGGGGATATAGGCAATATGGGCTTTTCCAAAAAAGGGAAGTACGTGGTGCTCGCACAGGGAATACAGCTCAATATCTTTGATTATAACCATATCGTGGTACTTTTCGGCAAACATGGCGCTCTTTAGGATCTCGACAGGATCCTGGCAGTTGCCCGAAGTTAGAAATTGCATGGCCTTGGCCGCCCTTTCCGGAGTTTTCAAGAGCCCCTCGCGGGTTACATCCTCGCCCACGGTGGTCAAAATGTTACTGTAATCCTTGACCAGGGCATCGGTGACGGGCTGGTCGTATTCTTCAAAATATCTATATGAAGCCATAATTTTGTTTAAAAAATTTTGTCCAAAAATAAACGGTTGAATGCAGATTTCAATATTATATTCCATCAGATTGTATTATAGTGCTATAAATAGTACTTTCACGCCTTCAATAAAACAGTATGATAGAGGCTCGAAACATTCATAAATATTACGATGATCTGCACGTATTAAAGGGGGTAGATCTCCACATCAAAAAAGGAGAAATCGTTTCAATTGTAGGCGCCTCGGGTGCGGGCAAGACTACCTTGTTGCAAATTTTGGGCACCCTTGACGCGCCCCAAGGTCCCAATCCACATTTGGGCATCAATGGGGTTGACGTTGGTAAATTATCTGGTAAGAAGTTGGCCAGATTCCGAAATGAAAACCTGGGTTTCATCTTTCAGTTCCATCAATTGTTGCCAGAATTTACGGCACTTGAAAACATCTGCATTCCAGCTTTCATAAATAACACCTCCCGACCTGAGGCCGAAAAAAAGGCCAAGGAACTGCTTTTGTTCTTGGGGCTTTCCGCTCGAGAAGATCACAAGCCCAATGAGCTGTCGGGCGGCGAGCAACAACGGGTTGCGGTAGCACGTGCCCTGGTGAATAATCCGGCTATCATCCTGGCCGATGAGCCCAGTGGCAACCTTGATTCTGAAAGTGCGGAAAACCTCCATCAACTTTTCTTTAAATTGCGTGACGAATTTGGACAAACCTTTGTCATAGTGACCCACAATGAGGATCTGGCCAATATGGCCGATCGGAAATTGGTCATGCAGGACGGCAACATTATAAGATAGCTTGGGAAAAACCTGGGCAAAACCCACCTTTCACATCCGAAGGAGAATATTTCTTAAAATGAACCAGAGCGAATTAAAAATATTTCTAGACCAGAAGGTCTTGCAGTACAATCACCCCAGTTTTATTGATACCGATCCTATTCAGGTTCCGCACCGTTTTCAAAAAAAGGAAGATATCGAGGTGGCGGCCTTTCTGGTAGCGACCATTGCTTGGGGAAACCGAAAAAACATAATCAACAACAGCTTGAGGTTGATGGAACTCATGGGCAATTCGCCTTTTGATTTTGTCATGAATTTTTCTGGAACGGATGTTGACCGGGTTTCGGGTTTTGTGCATCGCACCTTCCATGCTTCCGATTTAATTTATTTTCTGGAATCACTTCGCAATATCTATGAAAACCACGCCGGGCTCGAGGCTATTTTTGCCCGCCATGCCGAAGCTGATAGGCTGCAGAATGCCATCCATGAGTTTAAAAAAGTATTTTTTGAATTGCCCCATTTGCCCCGTACACAAAAGCATATAAGCGACCCTTTGAAGAATAGTGCCGCCAAACGCATAAACATGTTTTTGCGGTGGATGGTACGCCGTGATAGTGCCGGGGTTGACCTTGGCATCTGGAAAAGCCTCTCCCCTGCCCAACTTTCCTGCCCCTTGGACGTTCACAGCGGAAACGTGGCCCGGAAGCTCAACTTGCTAAAGAGAAAACAAAATGATGCCAAGGCCCTAGCCCAGCTGGACGCCGCCTTAAGACAATTGGACCCAAAAGATCCCGTAAAGTATGATTTTGCCCTCTTTGGCCTTGGTGCTTTTGAACGGTTTTGATTATTATTTTGATGAAATACCAACTATTTATGACTAAGTTCATCAACTTTTCAAAATATTGTATCTTTACCTATTGCCGCCTCTTTGGGGCATAACCTAAACCGAAGCACTTGATCAAGCCACAATTACC
Source organism: uncultured Aequorivita sp. (assembly GCA_964431895.1). Taxonomy (GTDB): domain Bacteria; phylum Bacteroidota; class Bacteroidia; order Flavobacteriales; family Flavobacteriaceae; genus Aequorivita. The sequence continues at coordinate 14,031 of CAYSLM010000051.1, read as the reverse complement.
CCTTAATGAAATGCAACGTCTGGAGGCGGTGCGGTCATATAATTTGTTGGATACCTTGCCCGAAAAGGATTTTGACAACATCACCGCCCTCACGGCCAGTATTTGCGAAGTACCCATCTCGTTGGTGACCCTGGTCGATGCCGACCGCAATTTTCTAAAATCGCATTATGGCATTTCCTTTAGTGAATCGCCCAGGGACATTTCATTCTGCGGCCATGCCATTCTTGAAGAGAGTGGTCTCTTTATTGTGGAAGACGCCCGAAAAGATCCACGGTTCCAGGACAATCCGCTCGTAAAGGATATGAACGCCATATTTTATGCCGGGGTACGGTTGACCAACCCCGATGGTTATCCCTTGGGCACTCTGTGCGTATTGGACACCAAGCCGCGTACATTGTCCAAATCGCAAAAAAAGGCCCTGATATCGCTGGCATATCAAGTGGTGAATCTTTTTGAAGCCCGGAAGCATAACCGAACCTTATTGGCCGTGCAACAGGAACTGAAGCAAAAAAATGACGAACTCAAGAATTTTGCCGGAACAGTTTCACACGACATGAAAATGCCTTTGGCCAATATGATTATAACTTCAGACTTACTCTTGGGAAAATACGGAACGCATTTAGACCAGCAGGGGCGGGACTATCTGGATTATATAAAGCAGTCTTCCTTTACCCTGAGCGAATATATTACCGGCCTATTGGACCACTATGAAAGCGACAAGACCGCTGCCCAAAAGAAGGTGAATTTTGACAGCCATGATCTTTTGGAAGACATCATAGAATTGCTCAATATCAATGTGGATTGTGAGATAAACCTTCCCGATGAAAATATCGAGTTGCACGCCAACAAGGCCGCCCTGGAGCAGATTATACTCAATCTGGTGACCAACAGTTTAAAGTACAACGACAAGGAAAAAATCGTGATAGATATTGATTGTACTGAAGACCAAGAGGTTTATCAATTTAAGATCACCGATAACGGAATGGGCATTCCAAAGGATAAATTGGATCAGGTTTTTGAGCTTTTTGCCACTTCCGGCACCTTGGACCGCAATGGCAAAAAAGGAAACGGAATAGGCCTTTCCACCGTCAAGAAACTGGTCAATAAAATGGGAGGCGATATTACGGTCACTTCCGAATTGGGGCAGGGTACCTCTTTTGAGTTCCATATAAAGAAGACAAATTCTTCATAATCGGCTTCCTAATTTTTTCCTCTTGCTTTTAAGGCTTTCCAATAGCCATAATTACATTCGGTTTTTTATCTTTGGCCAATAACTCTTGGAATGCAGTTCAAACACCCAGAAATTCTCTACGCCCTATTTTTGCTGCTCATCCCAATCTTTATCCATCTTTTTCAGTTAAGGCGGTTTCAAAAGGTTGACTTCACCAATGTTGCTTTCCTTAAAAAGGTGACCATCCAGACCCGCAAGAGTTCCCAGCTTAAAAAATGGCTTACCCTGGCTATGCGGCTTCTTGCCCTCGCCTGTATAATTTTAGCTTTTGCACAGCCCTTTAAACCTTCGCCTACCGGAATTCAAAATAATAAGGAAACGGTCATCTATATCGACAACTCCTTCAGTATGCAGGCCAGGGGGGCCAATGGGCCATTGTTGGAGCGGATGGCGCAGGATCTATTTGAAGGTTACGGCAACACGGAGAACCTGAGTTGGTTTACCAACAATTCTGAAAGAAAAAACAGTACGGCCGGCGATTTTAAAAATGAAATCCTTAACCTGGGGTATTCATATAACCAATTGAGCCCAGCCCAAGTGCTGCACAAGGCCGAGCAACTGTTTGCCGGAAAAAGCGACCAGCGCAAACACCTTATTTACATATCAGACTTCCAAAAGGGGGAAAACTTGCCCAAAATCCCCGAAAAAATCACGGTAGATGCCGTACAATTAAAACCCGTGAAAATCACCAATCTCAGTATTGACACGGTTTATATTGCCTCACGAAATGCAGCCACAATCCAGCTAAAAGCAAAGATTTCAAACCACAATGCGCCTAACGGTGGCTCTCTTGCAAATATTCCCGTGGCACTTTATAAACAGGATAGACTTGTGGCAAAAACTGCGGTGGAATTTGCAGAAAATGGTATGGGAAACCTGAGCTTTGATGTTGATAACGCCGGAGCCTTTACGGGAAAACTGGAACTCTCAGACCCTAATTTGCCTTTTGATAATTCACTGTATTTTTCCATTAATGAACCTTCCCGTATAAAAGTCTTGACCATTAGCGGCGGCCAGGAAAATTTTCTAAATCGACTTTTTGACGAAGATCGTTTTCAGTTTACCGAAACCCAACTCGAATCGCTGAACTACAATATTATTCCCGATCAAAATTTTATAGTGCTCCACGGGCTGGAACAGATTCCCGCACCCTTGGCCACTGCCCTATTGGCCTTTAGCGACAATGGCGGAAGCATTTTGGTCATTCCTTCCACCCAGGCACATTTGGGCAGTTACAACAATCTTTTGAAAAACTTAAACCTGGGCAGTTTTTCACCAATGGTTTCAACCGAAAAGAAAGTGACCAATATTGTTTTTTCCCATCCATTATTTAAAGATGTTTTTGAGAAGAAGGTAGATAATTTTCAATATCCGAAGGTTAACGCATTTTATCCCGTTTCCTCTCCTGGAGCGGCTGCCCTTAAGTATGAAGACGGCTCGCCCTTTCTTGTCCAAAGCAACCGCAACTATATGTTTACCGCCGATCTTGGGGAGGATAATTCCAATTTTATAAATTCGCCCCTGGTAGTTCCTTCCATTTATAATATGGCCCTGCAGAGCCTGCCAATACCTACGTTGTATTATATTATTGGACAACAAAACACTATTGCCGTGCCCGCCAAACTGGGTCCGGATGAAATTCTTGCCATAAAAGATAGCACCCAACAGTTTGTGCCGTTGCAGCAGTCTAAAGCAAATTATGTCATGCTTACCACTACCGATGAACCCAGCCGCGCCGGCAATTACCAAATTGTACAAAGGAATGATTTTCTGCAGACTTTAAGCTTCAACTATGACCGCAGCGAAAGCCATTTGCAATATCTTGACCTAAAAGACTGGAAGGGCGCCCAGGTCCATGCCTCTGTTGATGCGCTCTTTAAGTCTATGGACAAATCCAATTCAAATCGAGGTTTTTGGAAATGGTTGGTTATTTTTGCCTTGCTCTTTCTTATTTTTGAAATGCTTATTTTAAAATTCCACAAATGAATATCTTATTGAAATCTGCAACCATTGTCGATGCCACCAGCAAGCATCATTTAAAGCAAAGAGATATCCTCATTGAGCAAGGCAGTATTTCAAAAATAGCCCCTTCCATTTCAACAACAGCAGAGGTGAAGGAAATTGCACCGAAAAACCTACACGTCTCCCAAGGATGGTTTGACAGTAGCGTATCCTTTGGCGAACCGGGATTTGAGGACAGGGAAACCATTGATAATGGTTTGCGTACCGCGGCCTTAAGTGGTTTTGTGCACGTGGGCGTAAATGCCAACAACTTTCCGGTAACCGATGGCAAGGCGCAGGTTAAATTTCTAAAATCAAAAGCCCAGGGCCACGCGGTAAATCTTTATCCCATCGGTGCACTTACCGTGGGCGGCAAGGGTGATCATTTGGCCGAGCTTTATGATATGCAGCGCGAAGGTGCCATTTCATTTTACGATTATAAACGGCCAATCAACAACGCCAATTTATTAAAAATAGCCCTTCAATATGCCCAAAATTTTAATGGGCTGGTGCAGTCCTTTCCCTTTGATAAATCGGTGGCGCACAAAGGAATGGTCAATGAGGAAGTGGCGGGTACGCGACTGGGGTTGAGAGGCATCCCGGCCCTATCAGAGGAACTACAGCTTATCAGGGATCTTTATATATTGGAATATACGGGAGGCCGGTTGCATGTTCCTACCATTTCCACCCAAAAATCGGTTTCGCTCATTAGAGAGGCCAAAAAGAAAAACCTGCAAGTGAGCTGTAGTGTTGCCATATTCAATCTACTGCTTACTGACGAGGTTTTGGAGTCTTTTGACACCAATTATAAACTACTGCCGCCCTTACGAACCAAAAAGGATATCAACGTGCTTCTCAAAGGATTGAGGGACGGCACCATAGATGGTGTAACCAGCGACCACAACCCTATTGACGTGGAACACAAAAAAGTTGAATTTGACCACGCCCTCTTCGGCAGTATTGGGCTTGAAGGTTGTTTCGGCGCGCTGAACAAGCTCTTGGGAATTGAGCAAACCATTAAGGCATTGACCGGACTGAAGAATGAATTCGGAATAAATCCACAGAAGATTGAAGAAGGGGCCCCGGCCGATCTTTCCCTCTTTGAACCTGAAAAGGAATGGACCTTTTCTGAGGCAGACATACATTCTTCTTCCAAAAATGCCGCGCTTATTGGCAAAAAATTAAAAGGAAAACCCTACGGAATTGTAGCCAACAACCAAATAATACTGAACAACGCATGAAAACGGTGCCAAGAGGAAAAAACACAGCCTTGATTGCCTATGCGCCCTTTGTCGGGTTTTTGATTGCGTTTTTTATTAATAGGGAAGAAAACCATCCATTTGCCACTTGGCATATCAAAAACATGTTTGGTATCTGGCTTATGTTCTTTGTGGCCATGGTGGTAATGGAAAAAATAAACGTGCGCCTGGGCGATCTGTTGTGGTTTATATGCCTGGCCCTCTGGATTTACTGCTGGGTTATGGCCTTTCAAAACAAAAAGAATGGCATCCCGCTTCTGAGCTCCAAATTCCAGGAATGGTTTACTTTCCTTGGGTAGCAGATTTAAGAATAATTTTCGATTTCAAAATTTGAATTATGGAAGCACGGTCAGATCACGGAAAAAGCGTGGCAATAGTCGCCTATATTACCCTTATCGGGTGGATTATAGCCCTAATTCGGAACAATTCAGATAAGAGCGCCCTGGGCTCTTATCATCTACGCCAATCATTGGGTATTATGTGTCTTTTTGTAGTGGTGAACGTTATCTTTGGGTTTATCGATATTCCTTTCATCTCCTGGATAGTTTGGGCAGGGATTTTTGTGCTTTGGGTTTTGGGTCTATTAAGCGCCATAAATGGCGAGCTGCGGCCTATCCCGCTATTTGGCCGGAATTTCCAAGAATGGTTCAGTGGAATATAGTTGGCATTTATAACGAAAGGATTCTTTAGGCATATAGACTTTCCAATTACAATACCTTCCGTATTTTTGCAAGCTATGGAAAAACAGACTTTACTTTTGGAACACAACTACAGACCGGCAAAAAACCCCGAGGGGAATCCGCCGGCCATCATTATGTTGCACGGATTTGGAAGCGACGAGAACGACCTATTCTCCTTTGCCGGTGAGCTGCCCGATGAATACGCCATTATCTCCCTAAGGGCACCAATTAGACTTGAACCTTACGGAAATGCCTGGTACAATCTTTACTTTGACAATCTGCAGGGGAAATTCAGCGATGACCAGCAGGCCATTGCCTCACGCGAACTGGTTTCGAGATGTATTGATGAAATTGTCGAAAAATACAAGATCAACAGCCAGGAAGTTACTTTACTGGGCTTCAGCCAAGGAACCATCCTGAGTTTTGCCGTGGCCTTGAGCTATCCACAAAAGGTAAAGAACGTAATTGGCCTTAGCGGCTACGTCCACAAGGATATTTTAATTGACGGGTATGCCGAAAACGATTTTTCGCGGCTCAAGGTATATTCTTCCCACGGCAGTGTAGATCAGGTCATTCCCGTGCAATGGGCCAGAAAGACCAAACCTTTTTTGGAAGAATTGGGCATAGAGATAAGCTATTCTGAGTTTCCCGTGGGCCATGGGGTGGCGCCCCAAAATTTTGAGGAGTTGAAAACTTGGCTTCTCAAGCACTAATGCGCGCGTGAGAACTATTTTTATAAACCATCCTTAGTTTGGATATAGCAGCGAGGCGATGCTTTTGAGTTCCAGTTGGCCCTCATTGTTGAAATCATATTCCAGGATCATCTCGCCCCAGAATTTTCCATCGGTAAAATCGGCCAGGATCCATTTGTGGTTAAGGAATTTCAGTTTATTGATTTTCATGGGCCCTTCCATACCCTCATAAGGAACCAACGGATTGTTGCCCTTTACCAAGTTGGCATCATAAATTTTATTTGATACGGCTTCCTTTACCGCATCGGCCTCTAGCCCGCGCTGCTCAAGGTAGGTCATGGCGTTTTCGTTGCCCAGTAGGGTAAAATAATCAAGGTCGTGTATTTCGGTACGTAGCTGCTTGATGCTGTCATTTCTTTCATTTACTTCAGATTCCAATCTGGCAATTTTGTTCTCCTGTGCCTCATAAATGCTTTTTTCGTTCATATATTGAAATATGACGAAAAGCAGGGTGAATAGAAAAAGGTAGATAAAAATTTTATTCCACATAATATTATAGGGTTATGGTGAGGGTATCGTAAGCCAAAAAGACGTTTGCCGGTAACTTCTCCTCCGCTTCACGGTGAAAGCCCATTAAATGGCTGATATGGGTAAAATATGTTCGTTCGGGCTTAACTCTTTCAACAAAATCGAGTGCTTCTTCCACATTAAAGTGGGAATAGTGTCGCTCTTCGCGCAGCGCATTGATCACGAGAACCTTGCTGCCCTTAACCTTTTCGGCTTCTTGGTCTGAAATGGTCTTTACATCGGTCAGGTAAGTAAAGTCATCAATGCGGTATCCCAAGACGGGCAAGGTGGCGTGAAAAGCCTCTATGGGAACCACCTTTTTTCCGCCAAGGCTAAAGGGAGTTTCCTTATCGATTTCAATGGCTTCAATACTCGGGGCGCCTGGGTATTTGTTTTCGGTAGCGAAGATATAGGCAAAACGCTGCTTTAACGACTCAAAAACCCTGTTGTGGGCGTAAAAGGGCAGGCTTCCGCCACGCATAAAGTTAAAAGGTCTTATATCATCAAGCCCCGCGGTGTGGTCGCTGTGTTCGTGGGTGAGCAGAATGCCGTCTAGACTTGTCACCTGTTCCCGGAGCATCTGCTGCCTAAAATCGGGCCCGCAGTCAATCACATAGGTATGCCCGGGCCACCGTAAAAGCACAGATACCCGAAGCCTTTTATCCCTAGGGTCTGTACTGTGGCAAACAGGATGGTCACTGCCTATTACGGGAATTCCCTGGGAGGTTCCGGTACCGAGAAAAGTAACGGTAAATGCTGTATTCATGCAGGCAAAAATACTGGTATTTTTTTTGTTTACCTATTGTATTTGCTACCTTTGTTATCAAGAAAACAGAACCCCACCATGCCGGAAACCATATTGGGAGACAAGGAATTTGAGAACATTCCCTCCATAAAAAGTAAGGCCCTAAGGATCAATCTCAACGAAAACATTTACGGTTCCTTTGCCGAAATTGGGGCCGGCCAGGAAACGGTGCGCAATTTTTTTAGGGCAGGCGGCGCTTCGGGCACCATTGCCAAAACCATGTCTGCCTATGACAAGGACTTTAGCGATGCCATTTATGGCATCGAGGAAGATGGCAGATACGTTACCGAAGCCCGGCTTATTAAAATGCTCTCACACGAGATAAGCCTTATAGAAGAGCGCATTATCAGGGAGAAACACCCCAACAAACTTTTCTTTGCCTATGCCAATACCGTGGCCACTATTGATTTTGCTAAAAAGTACAAAGGCCATGGCTGGGTAGGCATCCGCTATCATGTAGATCCTAAGGAAGACTACAACGATATTATCCTACACGTGCGTTTTCACGAAAATGACGCACAGATGCAGCAAGTAACGCTGGGTATTTTGGGTGTGAATTTAATTTATGGCGCCTATTACAAGTTTGACCAGCCAAAAAAATTGCTTCGCTACCTCTATGACCATATAGACAAAGACAAGATTGAGATTGATACCATCAACTTCTCCGGTCCGCGTTTTAAGGATGTGGATAACCGCCTGATGAGCCTTCAGCTTATCAAAAACGGCATGACCGATGCCGTTATGTTTGATCCTGCTGGCCACAATATCCTTCCGGCCCGTATCCTTTATAAGAAAAATATTCTGGCCCTGCGCGGAAGTTTTAGGCCCGTAACCAAGGTAAACATTGATATGTTTGAACGGTCTTATGAAATGTTTCTACAGGAAAACCGCGTAGAAAAAGACCGCACCGAGGTAATATTTGAGATCACCCTTTCAAACCTGCGTGCCGAAGGAGAGATAGACGAGGAGGACTTTATGGACCGTGCACGGCTTCTTTGCTCGCTGGGCCATACTGTTATGATCTCCAACTTCCAGGAATATTATAAACTGGTGGAATACTTTTCCCGCTTCACCAAAATGCGGATGGGCCTGGCCATGGGCGTCAACAATCTGATCGACATATTTGACGAGAAATACTATCGGCATTTGAGCGGTGGCATCCTCGAGGCTTTCGGGAAGCTATTTTTTAAAGATCTAAAGGTATATCTCTACCCCATGAAAGATCCTAAGACGGGCGAATACACCAATAGCGAAAACCTAAAGGTGCACCCGAGAATGAAGGAGCTGTACAAGTTCTTTAAGTACAACGGCAAAGTGGTTGATATAAAAGGCTACAAGCCAGAAAACATGGACATCTTCTCCAGAGAGGTATTGTCTATGATAGAGGAAGGGCAGGAAGGCTGGGAAAATATGCTGCCCCCGGGAGTAGCCGAAATCATCAAGGAAAAGAAGCTATTCAACTACTCCCCCGCTCCTGAAAGGATAAAAGGTTAATCCAATATTTGGGCGGCGTGGTCCTTGGTTTTTACCTTATCTATCACGCGTTCAATGATGCCGTTTTCATCAATGATGAAAGTCTTGCGATGGATGCCGTCAAACTCTCGGCCCATAAACTTCTTTTTGCCCCACACCCCAAATGCCTCAATGACATCCTTGTTTTCATCGGCCAGTAGAGGAAATGGCAGGTCGTACTTCTCGCTAAAGTTCTTTTGGCGCCTTTGGCTATCGGCGCTCACACCCAGCAGTTCATAACCTTTTTCCTGAAGCATCTGGTAATTATCGCGCAGATTGCAGGCTTCGGCGGTGCAACCGGGTGTGCTCGCCTTGGGATAGAAAAAGACAATCCACTTTTTTCCCTCGTAATCCTTTGATCTAATTATATTTCCGTCCTGGTCCTTTACTTCAAAATTTGGCGCCTTATCGCCCACTCGCAATGTTTTCATTATCCTTATTTTTGCATAAAAATACTCATAATGACCAAACAGGAAAAGGTTGCCTTTGTTATTGAAACGTTAAACAGATTATACCCGCAGGTCCCCATTCCCCTTGACCATAAAGATCCTTACACCCTTCTTATTGCAGTTTTGTTGTCTGCCCAGAGCACAGATGTGAGGGTAAACCAGATAACCCCCATATTATTTGAAATAGCCGACAATCCTTATGATATGGTAAAACTTTCGGTTGAGGAAATCAGGGAGATCATCAAGCCGGTAGGCCTTTCGCCCATGAAATCGAAGGGGATTTACGGCCTGTCAAAGATTTTAATAGAGAAGTATGGTGGAAAGGTGCCGGCAGATTTTGAGGCTCTGGAGAGCTTGCCGGCGGTGGGCCATAAAACGGCCAGTGTTGTAATGAGCCAGGCCTTTAATGTGCCTGCATTTCCGGTAGATACACATATACACAGAAGCATGTACCGTTGGGGCCTGAGCAGCGGAAAAAACGTGGTACAGACCGAAAAGGATGCCAAGCGCCTATTTCCAAAGGATCTGTGGAATACCCTGCATCTGCAAATAATCTGGTACGCCCGTCACTATTCCCCGGCAAGGGGGTGGAATCTGGAAAAAGACATTATAACAAAAACCATTGGAAGAAAAAGTGTGCTCAACGCCTATTATAAAAGCCGAAAAGACTAATGGTTCGCTCGGCGGTTATTTTGTTGGAAGAAAATAGAAATTTTTAAGAGAGCATTCCACCCCAAAGGAAATGGAACAAAGCGATAAATTTCCGGGCTGTTGAAACAAAAAACCCCGGAAGATCAATTCCGGGGGTTTTCCAAAGTTTAGTTTAGAAGTGCTTCAAACTTCTGGTTTTGGTAATCTATAACACTTAAAGCCATCGAATAATCCAGAAGAAACCTTATCGTCTCTTCTTTTGGAACGAGTTTTTTATTCACGCCGTCCACACGTGATGTTTCAGAGTAAAATTTTTGCATAGAATGTTATTTTGTTGTTGTGTTTCCAAATAACGTCGCAAAAATCACTTTATTGTATCAATTTGTCAAAATAATATTATGCCGGTCTATAACCTTCCGCAAATTGATTAAGGCATAGCGCATCCGGCCCAGAGCAGTATTGATGCTCACGTCTGTTTGCTCACTTATTTCCTTAAAGCTCATGTCTTTATAGATGCGCATGATAAGAACCTCCTTTTGGTCTTCGGGCAGTTCCTCTATCAATCGCCGCACATCATTTTCCACCTGGCCCTTGATTATTTGCTTTTCGGCATTTAGGGCGTTGTCACTGAGCACGGAGAAAATGTTGAAATCATTGTTGTTCTCAAATTTGGGCATACGGTTATTTCGCCTGAAATGGTCTATCACCAAGTTGTGCGCAATGCGCATCACCCAGGGAAGAAACTTTCCCTCCTCATTGTAGGCACCCTTCTTGAGGGTTTTGATTACCTTGATAAAGGTATCCTGGAAAATATCCTCAGAGACGTCTCTGTCATATACCTTTGAGTAAATAAAACTGTAGATCCTATGCTTGTGGCGGGTTATGAGTTCGCCTAGTGCAGATTCGTTACCGTTCATATAAGCGTTTACCAAAAACGCATCAGAGCTTTTATTTTGCTTCATGTCATTACCTTTTTTAAAAAATAAACAACTATGGATGGGGTTGCTTTGTTAAAATGTCTATTTGTTAAAAGTAATGATCAGCTATAGGCAATAAATTTTTTATATGACGTTAAGCGGCGTAAATATAACAACAAAGAAATCACAAATGCAAAAAAAAGGTTAAATATTTCCCTAAATAAATATAACTACCCCTTCCCATAGGTAGCTAAAGCCGTTGTATTATCTTTGCACAAAGCTATTTAAAAAGAAAAAACAAATTGAGTACCGAAACCTTAAAACCAGCCCATACTACCAGTAATTTAAGGAAAAACATCCTCATACAAGGGGCAAAACTCCACAACCTAAAGGATGTGACGGTGGCCATTCCCCGAAACAAGCTTGTGGTTATTACCGGCCTTTCCGGCAGCGGCAAGTCAAGTCTGGCGTTTGATACCCTTTATGCCGAAGGGCAGCGCCGCTACGTAGAGAGCCTCTCCAGTTATGCCCGTCAATTTTTGGGCAGGCTGGACAAGCCCAAAGTAGATGCCATAAAAGGCATTGCCCCGGCCATTGCCATTGAGCAAAAAGTAAATGCCACCAATCCACGGTCTACCGTGGGCACCTCTACCGAAATCTATGATTACCTAAAACTGCTCTATACCCGCATTGGGAAAACCATATCCCCCATTTCCGGAAGGGAAGTAAAAAAAGACACCACCACCGATGTTGTCGAATTTGTCAAGCAGTTTCCCGAGGGTGAAAAACTCCTGCTCCTGGCCCCTATCCATCTTGAGGAAGGCCGGAGCCTGGAAAACAAAATGAAGGCCCTCACCCAGCAGGGGTACGCCCGTATAAAAGTAGCCGGTCAAGTAATGAGGATTGACGAGCTTCCAAAAAATATGGCGGCCAATGAGGTGTTTTTGGTAGTAGACCGTATCATTACCAAAAATGATGAGGATTTCCTTAACCGGCTGGCCGATGCCATTGAGATTGCCTTTTTTGAAGGCAAGGGCGAACTGTATATCGAATCGCTTTCCTCAGGAAAAATCACCGAATTCAACAATAGGTTTGAAGCAGACGGCATGACATTTATGGAGCCCAACGTCCACCTATTCAGTTTTAACAATCCCTATGGCGCCTGCCCCGTGTGCGAAGGTTACGGCGATGTGATTGGCATTGATGAAGACCTGGTCATCCCCAACACGGCACTTTCGGTTTTTGAAAATGCCATATTCCCCTGGCGGGGCGAGAGCATGGGCTGGTACCGCGACCAGTTGGTCAACAACGCTTATAAATTTGACTTCCCCATTCACAAGCCTTGGTTTGAGCTTACCGAGGCACAAAAACAGTTGGTTTGGGAAGGCAACAAATATTTTGAGGGACTCAATTCGTTCTTTTCCTTTCTTGAATCCAAAAGCTATAAGATCCAGAACCGGGTCATGCTCTCGCGCTATCGCGGAAAGACCAAATGCACCGCCTGTAAGGGCAAGCGGTTGCGGCCCGAGGCAGGCTATGTAAAAATAAACGGCACGGCCATTCAAGAGCTGGTGGAACTGCCCCTGGAAAAAGCAGCAGACTTTTTCCGCAATCTTGACCTTTCGGAATATGATGCAAAGGTTGCCAAACGGCTTCTGCTGGAAATAAACAACCGCTTGGGCTTTTTAATGGATGTGGGCCTGGGCTACCTCACCCTCAACAGAAAATCCAATACCCTTTCGGGTGGCGAGTCACAGCGCATCAACCTGGCCACTTCCTTGGGCAGTAGTCTTGTGGGCTCCATGTACATTTTGGATGAACCCAGTATTGGCCTGCACCCCAGGGATACCGAACGGCTTATCGGGGTGTTGAAATCCCTGCGCGACCTGGGCAATACCGTTATTGTGGTAGAGCATGATGAAGATATTATGAAAGCGGCAGACCAGATCATAGACATTGGCCCAGAAGCCGGAACCTTTGGGGGCGAAGTGGTGGCCCAGGGAACGTTTGAGGAAATATTGAAAGCCAATTCGCTTACCGCAAAGTACCTGAATGGCGAAATGGAAATAGAAGTCCCCAAAAAACGCCGATCGCCACAAAAGCAGATCACTGTGGTGGGCGCACGGCAGAACAACCTGAAGAATATAGACGTTTCCTTTCCGCTGAATGCCTTTACCGCAGTAACCGGTGTTTCGGGCAGTGGGAAAAGTACTTTGGTAAAAAAGATCCTCTACCCTGCCCTCTTGCGCGAAATTGGCGGCTATGGGGAAAAGCCCGGCCAGTTTTCCGAAATAAAAGGCGACCTGAAAGCCATACAGAGCATCGAGTTTATAGACCAAAACCCCATTGGCCGCTCCAGCCGAAGCAATCCGGTAACGTATATCAAGGCTTATGACGAGATCAGAAACCTTTTTGCAGACCAGAAACTTTCGCACATCCGCAACTTCAAGCCCAAGCATTTCAGCTTTAACGTAGATGGGGGCCGGTGCGAAACCTGTAAGGGCGAAGGCGAGGTAACCATTGAAATGCAGTTTATGGCCGATGTGCATTTGGTGTGCGATACCTGCAACGGCAAGCGCTTTAAAAAGGAGGTGCTCGAAGTAACCTTTAAGGACAAGAATATAGACGATGTGCTCACCATGACCATTGATGAGGCCATAGTCTTCTTCAATGAAAACAATCAGGACCGTATAGCTGCCAAGCTCCAGCCCCTACAGGATGTGGGCCTGGGCTATGTACAACTGGGGCAAAGCTCCTCCACCCTTTCTGGAGGCGAGGCGCAGCGCATCAAATTGGCGTCATTTCTGGTGAAGGGAACCTCCAAGGACAAAACGCTTTTTATCTTTGATGAGCCCACTACCGGCCTTCACTTTCACGATATCAAAAAGCTCTTGGCCTCTTTTTATGCCCTTTTGCACCGCGGCCATACGGTAATTGTAGTAGAGCACAACCTCGATTTGATAAAATGCGCAGACCACATCATAGACCTCGGGCCCGAAGGAGGTGAAAAAGGTGGGCACATAGTGGCTACAGGCACTCCGGAAGAAGTCGTCAAAAACCAAAAGTCATATACGGCGGCTTATTTGAAAGACAAGATTTAAAGCCTCCCCCTCCCCATAAGCTGAAGCCTATTCTTAAATTATCTTTTGGCGAGGGAAGAGATGCAGTACGGGGTTTGGTATTTCAATTCCACTGGCAGTCTATAAAATCCGTCAGCATGTGGAATAGCAGGCCCACGGCCACGATCCTGGTTTTCTTAAAAAACAA
>CAYSLM010000050.1:1464-18022 GCA_964431895.1 uncultured Aequorivita sp. | reverse complement strand
TGACATGGTGCGTACGGGCATTGGGCTTTACGGTTTTGGCAATGACCCTGCCTATCGCCCCTTTCTAAAGCCCATTGGCACCCTAAAGACCGTCATCTCGCAGATACATACCGTAGAAAAAGGAGAAAGCATAGGCTACAACCGTGGCTACGTGGCACAAAACACTACCCGTTCGGCTACCCTCCCAATAGGCCATGCAGACGGTATTCCGCGGTCTTACGGCAAGGGCAATGGCTGGGTGACCATCAACGGAAAGAAGGCTGCCATCCTGGGCAATGTATGTATGGACATGATCATGGTTGATGTGACCGAAATTGACTGCCGCGAGGGCGATGAGGCCATAGTCTTTGGGCCGCTCAATTCAGCAGAGGAGCTTTCGGCCGCTATCAGCTCTATTTCGTATGAATTGATTACCGCCATCTCCCAAAGAATAGAGCGGATAGTCTGTAGAAAATGACCCGCATTTGCCCATTCCCTTCCAAAAAACAAAACCTTTTTCTTAAATTAGCTTTTATTAACCTCTAAAACCATCAAATATGTTAAAGGAATTCAGGGATTTTATAATGACGGGCAATGTGATAGACCTTGCCGTTGCCGTACTGCTTGCCACGGCCGTGGGAACAGTGGTTTCCAGCTTTACCAATGACGTTATGATGCCCGTAGTGGGCCAATTTACAGGCGGGGTAGATTTTGCCGACCTAAAGATCGTGCTTTCCGAAGCCGAGCTTGCCGCCGACGGCGAAGTGATCGAGCCCGAGAACGCCATTATGTACGGCAAGTGGATCAACTCCATCATCAACCTGGTGATTGTGGGCTTTGTCCTCTTTTTGATAGTAAAGGCCTACGCCCGGGTACGCAAGAAAAAGGAAGAGGCCCCTGCGCCCGATCCCGGCCCATCGGAAAAGGATATTTTGATAGAAATACGCGACGAACTGAGAAAAAAATAAAGTACGGCCACCGCTGCACTACATATTTTAACCCTAAACCCTTCAAGAAATTGGAGGGTTCTTTTTTGCCTATATCCTGAAAAAATAACGCGGGATGCGCTACTTTTGCCTAAAATCAAAAAACGATGAAATTAGCTTTGGTAGGCGCCACGGGAATGGTGGGCGAAGTAATGTTGAAGGTTTTAAAAGAGCGAAATTTTCCGATAGACGAGCTGCTGTTGGTGGCTTCGGAACGGTCTATTGGGAAGGAAATTTCCTTTAAGGGAAAAGTCCACAAGGTAATAGGCCTAAAAGAAGCCGTGGCCGCCAAGCCAGATCTCGCGCTTTTCTCTGCCGGGGGCGCCGCTTCCCAGGAATGGGCCCCAAAGTTTGCCGAGGTGGGCACCACGGTTATTGACAATTCCTCCGCCTGGAGAATGGACCCGTCCAAAAAACTGATAGTACCCGAAATCAATGCCCATACATTGACCAAAGACGATAAAATCATTGCCAACCCCAATTGCTCTACCATTCAACTGGTCATGGCCCTGGCGCCCCTGCACAAAAAATATAAAATGAAACGCGTGGTGGTCTCCACCTATCAATCAGTTTCCGGTACCGGGCTCAAGGCCGTACGGCAAATGGAGAATGAAATGGCCGGGGTGAAGGGCGAAATGGCCTATCCCTACCCTATCCATAAAAATGCGCTTCCGCATTGCGATGTTTTTGAGGAAAACGGCTACACCAAAGAAGAGATGAAACTGGCACGCGAGCCACAGAAAATCCTGGACGACCGAAGTTTTTCGGTAACCGCCACCGCCGTGCGCATCCCTACGGCCGGCGGCCATAGCGAGGCCGTAAACGTTGAGTTTGAAAATGATTACAACCTATCTGAGGTACGCGTGATCCTGCACAACACGCCGGGCATCAAACTTCAGGACAATCCCGATACCAATACCTACCCTATGCCGCTGTATGCGAATGACAAAGACGAAGTGTTTGTGGGCCGGTTGCGCCGGGACGAGACCCAACCCAATACCCTAAATATGTGGATTGTGAGCGATAACCTTCGGAAAGGGGCCGCTACCAATGCCGTACAGATTGCCGAATATCTGCTGAAGAACAATTTGGTTTAAGGAGTCGTTTTCCTTTTAAAGTAGAGCCAACCTAATAGTCCAACGGCCACCAGGGCCACGATGCCCAGAACGTACCAAAGAGCTTTTCGGCCTTCTACCGCAATGTCGGTATTGCCGTAATACACAAAGGCGCCCCAGTAGTACGGAGATTTGTGCGGATTGTCTATGGTCGGGTCCCGCAAGTAATCCAAACTGGCCTGCCGCACCGAAATATTCCGGGAGTGGTTGCTTTTCAAATTGCGGTAAAAATATGTCATCCATTGGGCGGTGCTTTTATCATTTACCTGCCAAAGCGTAAACAGCACATTGGGCGCGCCCCCAAATTGGAACCCTCGGGCCAGGCTAAGGGCGCCCTCCCCTTTCACTACCTTGCCCACCCCAGTTTCGCAAGCACTCAGCACCACCAAATCATTATGGAAGCGCAGGCCGTACAATTGGCCCAACGACAGATCGCGATCGCTGAATTTGATAAAGGGATCGCTGCCAAAAGTGCCGCCCAGGGCGTGGGTGGAAAGATGGATGATGGAATGTGAATCGAGATTATCGATAAAGGTTTGGACCTTGGCCTTTTCCTCCATAAATAATTTGGAAGGAAACAAATCATCAATGGCATGAGCCTCCAGGACCGAATACCCCAATTCCTGCGGCGTGCCCTTAAAAACCGGAAACATCCCTAAAACCGAAGGATTTTTCGGCAAGGGCCTTTTTTCGTTTAAATAATTGTAAAAAGAAGTCTGCCCCGTAAGTGCGCTTTCAAAAACCAAAAAAGGCATTTTTTCATATTGAAATGATTCGGAGGTTTGTGTAAGCAGGGTCTGAAAAGGGACAAAGGCCAACAGCCCGTCAGGAATAACCACCAATCTTTCAGCCTTTGGCAACTGCAGGAGCGCATACAGCCGGTGGGAGGCATTGGAAAATGCTTTTATGTCGCCGTTAATGGTTTCGGGATGGTTGAAGTAGTGGATATAGGAACGGATGGCTTCCGTGAGTGCCAAATATTCCCCTTCGGTGGAAGTGAGTTTTTTAAACTGCGATCCATCGGGCGCGATGATAATTTGATAAATAGCCTTGGAACCAATAAAGTAACTCACCACATTTTCCCCCAGGGTTTTCGCCTTTTGCTGTAATGATGATAAATCCAAGGAGGAATTAAGTGGGCCTTGGCCGAGCAATTCGGCATATAGCAAGCGTTGGCGCGTAAGGCCGGCACTGTATTCTTTTTGAAGCCGAACCAGTTGCGCATAATCTACTTGTGCCGCATTGGCTTCCCGCTGGATGGAGTCGTTTAAAAAAGCCAACCGTTGTTCCAACTGTAGGAATTCGCTTGTTTCGGCATTATCACGAGCGAGCAGTTTCTGCCTAAGGAAGTTGGCATCTGCCACCACCCGTGCCTTGGTCCGGTTATCTGCCCTAAGGGCCTTTTCCAGCCACACCTCAGCCTGTGTGTTGCGATATTTTATAAAGTATAATTCCAGTAATGTCTCGGCCCGTCGCTCCACTTCCTGTTGTGCAATCAATCTGCTCCCTTGGCTGTGCACTTGCGCTATGAGATAATCCTGGACTATTTCCGCCAGCTCAAGACTGCCGATAGCTTTATCTATATGCGAGCCATCGCTGAATATAGCGGTGTGAAGAACCAGGGCATCGAGCAGGGTGGTTTCGGGATAGAGCTGGCTTTGCAAAGGTATTTCCTGCGATGGGGAATAGGATGGAATAAGCAGGCCATACACCTGTTGCAATTCCGAACGGGCCTGGTGGATATTACGGCTTTTTTGGTAAGTATCGGCAAGGGCCAAATGCGCCTTGGCCAGGCTTCGGCGATTGGTTTCTGGTTGGTTTTTCAGAATTTTCAAAACTTTTTTAAGGGTAGCAATGGCTTGAGGATATTCTGTTTCAGAAAGGTGAAGCTGCGCCAAAAGCATCAGGGCACGGCTATTTTTGGGCGTTTGCGAGAGTACTTTGTGCAGTAGTTGGCGAGCCTTCCCCTTTTTATTCACACCAAAATAATTTGTAGCCAAGTTCAATTGTAAGGCCGGATTGTTCGGAGATTTTTGAAGGCCTTGTTCCAAAAGCGCTATAGCCTTTCCATAAGCACCCTGATTGTGGTAAAGCACCGAAAGGTTGAGGATGCCACCTACTTCCTGCCGCGTCTGCGACTGCTCCTGGGCCAGTAGGATAAAATGTGTGATAACATTTTCGGCCTCTGAGAGGGCTTGGGTACGGATATAGAGGTTTCCCAAGGGTTTTAGGCAGTATTCAATAATATCATATCCTTTTAAATGGTTGTTGAAATAGAGTTGTTTGGCCTGTTCGTAATAATATATGGCCTTTTGAAAATGATTGTTGTGCGCCGCAAAGTAGCCCAAATTGCAATAGGCTATGGTTTTGGCCAATTGTACCCTGGCATTTTGGGGAGGAACAGCCTCGAGATAGGTAGCCAGTTGTGCTGCCGAGCCGTCGCTGGCTGCTTCCAAAAAGGTATCAAGTTTTGCGTAAACCGAATCGGCTTGGGGGTTTTGGGAAAAAGTATGGCCGGTAACCCAAAGGGCTAAAAGAAAAAACAAGATATGGCGCATCAGAATTTCCAAATGGCGTAGGCTTGTATTTGCGAGGTGGGCTCCTTAAAGTTCAGTACATACCGCACGCCCACACTAGGCCCAATCCGGACGCCGCCGGCATTTATTCCTACAAATATCCCGCTGTTAAAGTGTGAAAAATTACTGCTGCACTCACTTTTTTGATAGCTATCATGGGTCATATCGCGAATGGTTCCCTCGCCGGGAATATTCAAGTAGGCCTCGCCCCGGGTGGTGGTTTGGGTTTGGTGGTAAAAATCCAGATTGAGCTGAACTCCTGCGCCGAGCGCCAGGTAGTTGTTAAGGTTATACCTATATGATATGGGAACCAAATAGGCCGTGATCCCCTTTTCCTTATTGGCTTCGGAAAAACGGGTAATACTCTCGATGCCGACGGTATTGACAGTGCTTGTTTCAAAGTTTTTAAGCGCGTCAAAAGAGGCGGCCGATACAAAAAACTCGGCTTGCAAATAGCCCCGGTATGACTTGAAGGGCGAAACCGTCAAGCCGGCAAAATACTCGCGGCTATTGTTTCGGGAAGGGGTAAAAATATAGCCTGCCTTGGCGCCAATGGAAATGCCCGGCATAAAGCGGGTGGTGCTGTAATTGGTGATAATGGGTTCGTTCTTGTCAAAATAGATGGCCGTGCGGCTCCGGGTCTTCTTTTTGTGGAAATCCTCACCAAATTTCATGGCATATTTTACAAAACCCTTGGTGGAATCGCGATCTACCACGTTTTTTTGGGCCGAACCGGGAAGGTATATTTTTTTAAAGGTGAAGATGAGCTTGTCCTTTTCCCGAATGGTGTCAAGGCAGGAATAGTTCACTTCCCGCTCCTTCGGACAAATGGGGCATTCGGGATACATATCGAGCACCTCCAGGGTGTTTTTGTCAAACATTTCGGGCGTGTCAACTTCCAGCCGAATGGTATTGGCTGGGCCTTCGCCATTGTTTTGGAATTTCACCTTGAATTTCACCTTTTTAAACCGCACAAGCCGATAGTTCATAATAGTGCCGTTTGATGACATTTTATTGGGATCGTGCGAGGTGACAATTTCCAGTTCGGTATCCTTTACGGTATGGTCGCCATAGTTTTTATCGGGCACATAAATGGTACGCAGGGTGACCAGGGCGCTGGTGTCCTTCAACATTTTGGGGGTGGTCTTTAAGGTGCGGAAAATATGCCGCTCCTCGCCCGGAGCCATATTGTCAAATTCAATAATTTGATGGTTGCGGTAGTAGTTTTTTGATTCTTCCAAGGTTAAGGGCAAGTTCACCCTTTTGGTGGAATCGCGTACTATGGCTATATGAGGGGTATTTTCTCCCAAGTGGGCGACCAGGGAAGAAGTAGGGTTATTATCATATTGCGCCGCATAGGCGGGCTTTTGTTGCAACAAGGTTTCTCCGTGGTACATACGGGTATCTTCAATGGTGAAGTTGTCATCCTTAAATTTGGTGTCGTTATAGAAAAGATAGAGTGAGCCGCTGGTGGTATAGTTTTTATCATTTTTATAACTGGTAATGAGCACCATTTCCTGATTGGGCAGGGGGTCACGGTTGGTCCTGATGAGCAGGTGCTCGCCAGGGGGAAAGATTTCGGGACCGTCTGTTGCCGTATCGGCAGAAGCTTGGTCGAGGCTTGCTTCAATTTTGATCTTTTCTGGACGGCTGGTTGGCGGCTTGCCGTTGTCGTAATTGTTTGTGCTCCATAGGTTAACGGTATACTCCCCTTTCTTTTTGTAGGTATGTTGGGGCTTTTCCTTAAAGCTGTATTCCCCATCGCCAAATTCCCAATAGTAGGTATAAAAAGCCTTTGGGGCTCCGGCAATCTGGTTTAGTGGCGGCATTTCCGGATGAAACGCCACCTTGTTTCCCAACACATCGTAAAAAATGGGAGCCGTTCGGGCAAGCGTGTCCTGCGCAACGGTTTGGCCCAGTAATCCTGTGCAAAATAGACCGAAGAAAATCAGCAGGAAATGAGATGGGGTAGGCTGGCGCATAAACTAAAGGGTGTTGATATATTCTGACAGGGAAGACTCGCTTCCTGACCGTAATTGGCGGGTTACGGTAATTTTCCCGTCTTCGGTGATAACAGGCGTGGCACCGAAGAAAAATTCATTTTCGGGCTTGCCTACGAAAATAACATGGGCCGGGGTAAGCTTGGGTATTTCGCCATATTTTTCACTGTACACTCCGTTTTCCGTATCGTATTCCGAAAACAGGCCAATGGCGGTGCTGGCAGATTCATACAATAAAAAAACATTGCCATTGGAAAGATCATAACCCGGGGGCGCCATATTGTATAAGATGCCGCGTGCTTCCGCACTGGGATTGGGCCGGCCGATGCTCTTCCACCCCGTGGACTGAATAAAGGTTTGGTAGCCCCGAATAGTTTCCCCAGCGGGATTGACAATGGGTTCATAGATAACTTCCCATCGTGGGTCCCATTCCCACAAAACACTGCACATAAGCTCGGGACAGTTTGGGGAGTGGAAGGCCAACAAGGAAAGCGATTCGTTTTTAGAAGGAATGAAAACCCGAATGGGCCGGGTGATAAGCACCTGTTCCCCATTATGGGTAATATCGATATGAAAAATACCCTCGCTGAGCAAAGGCTCAACGGTCTGTCGGGTATTTAGGCCATTGGTGGAAAGCTGGCAGGCGATAATGTCGCCCGGATTGTACATTTCAAGTACCTTAAAAGTGATTTCACCATCGATAATTTCACCATTCAGGCGGGTGAAGGATAGTTGATCCACAAAAAACCGGGTGCCCTTGGCGGCAACTATTTCCGTCTGTTCAAAACCGTTGAATTGGAAGGTCTGCACCTTGGGCAACCTACAGTCCATCGCGCTCTGTTGATAAGCGGCACCGTCAATTGGGGCTTGCTGGTTTGGATATTCCACGGGGCCTTCCCCACAGTCTTCCGAGTTGCTGCTACAAGCTACCAAAAAACATAAAGACAGGAAAAAAAATGGATTGGGCAGATTCATAACTGGTTAAGTGTTTAGGCAAGATACAATTTTTTAAAAAAAGGAATTCCCACTCCATTGAAATTTTTGAAGCGGGAGATTCCGGGGTTGGATGTAGCAAGACATACTACTTTTTAACAAACTTGAAGGTCTGGGTCCTGTTTTCGGCATCCATTACGGTGAGAAAATAAATGCCTTGCTGCAGATGGGCCACCTCAAGTTCGATGTGCCGCGTATTGTCCATTAGCCGCTTTTGTTCTACCAATTGTCCCTGTATGGAATAAATAGCTACCGAGGCGATGGTATTTTTCTCCAAGGAAACATTCAAGATATCCTGGGCGGGGTTTGGATAGATTGTTCCTGTATCTTGCTCGGAATGGTCTGTGGTTCCAAGTACCCCGGTGCAGTCTGAAAGCTGGGGTGTATAGCCGGTGCCCACAAAATTCATGGAGCCGTCTGTAGTAGTTACCAGGCCGGCACTCACGGCAACTGGCGTAACACTTATGGCGGTGTGCGAAAGGTTGATGTCCATAGCGTCGCAACTGTTTTGCTTGGTACTGGTCTTGGTAATCTCGGCCGAGGCGATGGGGGTACCGATGGGCGAGTAATATCCTACCGTAAGATAATCACTTGGCGTGCCCGGCACGGTTTCAAGGTGGATGGCCATATCAGGATAGTAGATCAAGGGCAGTTGGGCATTCCAAAAATTATATTCATCGCCCGGGGCTTCGGTGTGTGGGGTTAAATATTGATAATTGATGGCTACAGGATTGCCGGTGGCTTTTTCAAATTCATAGACAAATACATTGCTTTGCCCGGTAATATTATTATTGGTATGGGGATCTATCCAAGTTTCTTCCCTGTCATATCCAAAAATCACCAGATTGTTGAAGGAGGTCACCGATTCGCGAAGCGAAAAGCCATATCTATTGAGATCGGCCGAGTTTATGGCCCAGGACAGGTTGTTGATGATATTGCCATTGGGATCAAATACCGTGATGCCGAAATTATGCGAAGAAGAATAATTGGCAAGCATATAGATATTACCTGTGGTTGGTTCCTGATAGGCATCAACACTCACATCGCGTGAGTTGCCATACACATAGCTGGCATTCCAAAGCGTATTGCCAAGGCGGTCAATATGGTAGGCCAATACGGCCTGTTGGTCGTTATTTTGCTGCACGGTTGTGGCACTTCCCGTAAGGAAAAAACCATCGGCCGTTTCGGTAATCTTGTTGATAAAATCATAATCGCTCACGGCATTTACAGAGGTGTCGAGCTCGGTGGTCCAGATAACATTGAGGTTGTCATCTACCCGCAGAACGAAGCCGATATTTAAGTTGCATAAATAATCCAGGGCATAGCAGGATCCGAAATATCCACCCACCACAAAGCCGGGGTTGGGCTGGGTGTCACCGGTAGCGTCAGAATTGGTGTAGGCAATATGCAGCCCCGAGGAGTTGAAGTTGGGCGATACGATATCGTAGTACTTTGCGGCAAGCACATTGCCCGTAGCGGCCTCTATTTTTGCTATAAAGGTATGTTTCTTGCCGTTTACGTCAATATGGCCCGTCAAGGCGATAAAATCAAACATATTGGCAATATCCAGTACCCTTGCATTCTGAAGGGTGGCATCGGCATAGGTCTTTGCCCAGATTAGGTTTCCGGCATCGTCCATGCGTTTAAGGCTGAGCTTTGACTGGCTCATGCTCGGGTCAAATACATTGCCGGCCACAACAAAGTCGTTGCTGCCGTCATTAACCTTCACCAGATTCAGGTCGTGGTATAGGTGATTGGAACTGAATTGCACCTCCCTTTGGAAAGATTGGCCACGCAGGGCGCTGATGCAAAAAAAGATAAGCACGGTGTAGCATAGTTTTGTTTTCATAATTTTTCGGTTTTTGTTTCTATTTTGAATTTTTGGCTTCTACCCTTATATCAACCCGGTTTCATTTTGTTACCCCTTTCTGAAAAAAACGCGGATAATATCTTTTCAGAAAAAAAGGCCAACCCCTTACAGGGCGGCCTTTTTGTTCGGCTATCAAATAAAACAACTAATCAACAAACTAACATACTATGGCAATGCATTGATAGCCGCAACCATATTTTCATAAGTATCTACCTGGGTTTCCTGAAGGCTGAAGGTGTATATTTGGTTTTCGGCAATGGTAGCCGCTTGTATGGCATAGCGCCAATCATCGCCCTCGGCACTGGCAAAGATGATATGTACTTTTAGGCCCACGGGGATTTGCCCATAGTGCTCAGAGAAAATCTTTGTACCACTATCATAGGTGTCCAATTGGGCCAGGGCGTTGGGTTCCCCGTCATAGGCCAGGTACACGGCACTGTTTTCTTGGTTAAAGCCTTGTGGTACTTTTACCTGCATCGTGGTTTTAGGACGCGGGTCGTTATAAAACCGGTCAATATTGGTCCACCCAAAATCGTCCCCAAACACGTAATAGCGGTTGGCTTCCAAAAAGATTTCGCCCTCGGCCGGATCGCGTATCTCATCCCAGGTCAAGTCGCCATTGGCGTCGATGATTCCCTTCCAAAGCGTCATTTCAGGATCGGGCCCTCCCGTGTTTTCGGAAGGCACGATGAGCTGGTAATTACACCCCATTTCGAGCAGGTTTCCGGCTTTTTTTACTTCGATAAAAAATTCGCCCCCCGAGATAAGCAGTTTTTTGTCGCCATTGGGCAGATAGCCCATTGTGGGCTTGTTGGTCGAGACCATATCGTTTCTATTATAAAGATCGATAAACGAAAGTTCAACAGGGCCTGTAACCGGGGTTCCGTTGTCTAAAAGACAATTGGGGGCAATGTTGAGCACCGCCCCGTCATTGGAAGTGAAGGAGATGCCGTCTTCGGCATTAAAGGTTACTTGCTCCAGGTGTTGGGAAAGGGCATTGTCCTTCACCATTTTAAATTCCTCCACCGTTGGCGGTGTAAAGATCTGCTGTGGTTGGGGCTCTGAATCCTTTTGGCAACCCACACCAATGGCTCCTACTAGGGCGAGCATTAGGGAGGTTCGCAATAGGGTTTTGCTGGTTTTGCGAATTGTAGTTTTCATAATCTTTGATTTATGGTTTCTTTGCCCTTATATCAACCGGATAAAAAATTGTTACCCCCCATTTTAATATTTCTTACTTTTAGTATCTAAAACGCCTTCTTTGGGAACACGAAAAATCCATCCAGACCAACTATATATTGAGGGACTTCTGAAAAACGACCATAGTGTTGTGGACGAAATCTACCGAAGGTTTGCGCCCAAGGTTATCGCCTATATCCAAAAAAACAGTGGCGACGAGCAGGCGGCGCGCGACATCATCCAGGAAACCTTGATAACCATTTATGACCAGGCAAAGACAAAAGGTCTGGAACTCACCTGCCCTTTTGATGCCTATTTTTTCCTGATCTGTAAGCGAAAATGGCTCAACGCGCTCAAAAAAAAGGGCCATAGGGAGGTAACAATTGAGGCCGAACGGTTATCTATAAGTGATGAAAGCGATAGGCACGCCACTGAAACCCAAAATTTTGAAGCGCGACAAGCACTCTATTTAGCTGTGCTCACCAAGATGGGAGACGTCTGCAAACAGCTCATTACCCTAGGCTTTTCTGCCCTGTCTATGCAGGAAGTTGCAGAGCAGTTGGGCATTTCCTATGCCTATGCGCGAAAGAAAAAATCGACTTGCCTGAGCAAATTAACACATTTAATCAAAGAAAGCCCCCAATATAGGCTGCTTAAAAAAGAGTACTAGCACTATGGAAGATGCAACAAACCAATTGTTTATAGCCTATTTGGAAGGCAATATGCCAGCGGCCGAGCGAAAGGCTTTTGAGCAACGTTTGGGCGCAGACGATGCTTTCAAAAAAGAATTTGAAGAATTTGAGGAAATCTATTTGGTACTCCAAAACAATTCCTCCGCCCAACGGGCGGCCGTGGCCCAAACTATCCAAAACGCCGATTCTAAATTCCAATATTCCCACCCATCCAAAGCTGAAAAAGGGAAGGTAATTTCCTTCAAACCTTGGCAGTACGGAGTGGCGGCCACCATTCTTTTGGCCATTGGCCTTTTTATTTTCAATCCGTTTGGCAAGCCCAGCTATTCCGACTATGTTTCACAGCAAACCATCTCGCTCACCCAAAGAAATGAGGCCAACGCTACTTTAAAAGCAGCGGAACAGGCCTATAATTCAGAAAATTATGAAGAAGCACTAATTTTGTTCAATACCCTCTTGGCAGCAGAGCCCAACGATGTTCAGATACAATATTATAAGGGAAGGGCTTTGGTGGAAACCAACAATTTTGTGGAAGCCGACACCCTGCTGCTATACCTCGCCAACGGCCAGTCGGCCTACGCATACAAGGCACGCTGGATGGCAGCCCTTAGCAAGCTAAAGCAGGAAGACTATCAAGCCACCAAAGCCATCCTAAAGACCATTCCACCCACTGCCCCGGAATACCAAAAAGCGCAGAAACTACTGAAAAAGCTATAAGTGCCAAGGCTTGCTGGCGGGGAAGGTTTTTGTTAAAAAAATCCCAAAGCCAATCACACATAACTGTTTTATTTTCAGTATCTTTAGTGAAACAACTTAAAATGTGTGCTTATGAATTCAACCTTTACCAAAATCCTCAGGATCGTTTTGGGCCTGGGATTACTTTTTTTTGGATCGAGTAAGCTAATCCATTTCAGCTATATGCCTACCCACATCTATACGGGCGATGCGGCCATCTTTATTGATTCGCTCAGCAATACGGGCTATATTTTGAAAGTAATAGGATTGTTTGAGATCTTTATTGGCCTGCTCCTTCTTTTCAACAAATGGGTTTCATTTGCCCTGTTGCTCTTGGCACCCATCACCTTGAACATACTGCTCTTCCACGTATTTATGGATACCCCGGGACTGTTTTTGGCCGTAATAGTGCTGACGCTCAACGCAATTTTAATCTATAAACACTGGACGGCGTACCGACCTTTATTTCATTGAGAAATTTTTTCTCATTATGAAAATGACAAGGCTTCCGCAACTGGAGGCCTTTTTTGGTGCAAAAATTTTAAATCCGCCTAAAAGATGTACTTTTACATTTCGTTTAAACAAAATCAACATGAAATTTCCATTAGTTCCCGCCATTCTGGTACTTGCCCTGATTGGCTGTAAAGATGAAGAGAAAAAAGAGACCATTACCGTGACCTATCCGCAGACCAAGAAAGTTGATACCGTGGATACCTATTTCGGCGTTGAGGTGAAAGACCCTTACCGCTGGCTTGAGGACGACCGCAGTGCCGAGACCGAAGCCTGGGTCAAGGCCGAAAACGAGGTAACCTTCAATTATCTGAACCAGATTCCCTTCCGCGATGAGCTAAAGCAACGCCTCACCGATCTGTGGAATTATGAAAAAGTGGGCGCCCCGTTCCACGAGGGTGATTACACTTACTTTTACAAAAACAACGGCCTTCAGAACCAATATGTACTGTACCGTTATAAAACGGGAGACGACCCAGATACGGCCGAAGTATTCCTAGACCCCAACACCTTCAAAGAAGACGGGACCATCTCGCTGGGCGAAACGGGCTTTTCAAAAGACGGCAGCAAACTGGCCTATAGTATCTCTGAGGGCGGAAGTGACTGGCGCAAGGTGCTGGTGATGGACACGGAGACCCGCGAATTGATAGGCGATACCCTGATCGATATCAAGTTTAGCGGACTGGCCTGGAAGGGCGAGGACGGCTTTTACTACTCCAGCTACGACAAGCCCAAGGGCAGCGAGCTTTCGGCCAAGACAGACCAGCACAAAGTGTACTACCATAAGTTGGGCACTCCGCAGAGCGAGGACAAATTGGTTTACGGTGGTACTGAAGAACAGAAGCACCGTTATATCTCGGCCAATGTAACCGAAGACAACCGCTACCTTACCCTTAGGTTGAGTACCTCCACCTCGGGCAATAAATTGTTGATCAAAGATCTTTCCCAGCCCAACAGTGGGTTTGTTACCATACTTGATGATACCGATTCAGATACCTATGTTTTAGACAATGTGGGCTCAAAACTGTACTTGGTGACCAACCGCAATGCACCCAACAAAAAGATAGTAACGGTTGACGCGGGCAACCCCACCCCCGAAAACTGGAACGACCTGCTACCCGAAACCGAAAACGTACTTACCCCCAGTACCGGTGGCGGTTATATTTTTGCGAATTATATGGTCGATGCCGTATCAAAAGTGCTACAGTACGATTATGATGGCAAACTGGTACGCGAAATCGAGCTTCCCGGCCTAGGGACCGCCGGCGGCTTTAAAACCAAAAAGGATGAAAAGGAACTGTATTATTCCTTTACCAACTATATTACCCCTGGCAATATCTACAAATATGATATTGAAAGCGGCAATTCAGAATTGTTTATCAAACCCGAAATCGATTTCAACCCTGAGAATTATGAGAGCCATCAAGTATTCTACAACTCAAAGGATGGCACCAAAATCCCGATGATCATCACCCATAAAAAAGGCTTGCAAATGGACGGCAAAAACCCAACGATCCTTTACGGTTACGGTGGATTTAATATCAGCCTTACCCCAAGTTTCAGCATTGCCAACGCCGTGTGGATGGAGCAGGGAGGCATCTACGCCGTACCCAACCTTCGCGGTGGTGGCGAATACGGCAAGAAATGGCACGACGCCGGTACCAAGATGCACAAGCAAAACGTATTTGATGACTTTATTGCGGCCGCTGAATATCTAATCAAAAACAATTACACTTCCAGCGACTATCTGGCCATTCGCGGTGGGTCAAACGGTGGCCTGCTTGTTGGCGCCACTATGACGCAAAGGCCCGATTTGATGAAGGTGGCCCTGCCTGCCGTGGGGGTATTGGATATGCTGCGCTACCACACCTTCACCGCTGGTGCCGGGTGGGCGTACGACTATGGTACGGCCGAGGACAGCAAGGAAATGTTTGAATATCTAAAAAGCTATTCGCCCTTGCACAATGTGAAGGAAGGGGTGGAATATCCTGCAACCCTCATCACAACCGCAGATCACGACGACCGGGTGGTGCCTGCCCACAGTTTTAAGTTTGCTGCCGAGCTACAAGCCAAGCAAGCAGGCGACAACCCCATATTGATCCGCATTGAAACCGATGCTGGCCACGGTGCGGGAACGCCCGTAAGCAAGACCATCGAGCAATATGCCGATATTTTCGGGTTTACCCTTTTTAATATGGGGTATGAAACCTTGCCCGATGAGGTGGAAGTAAATTAGTGGGTAGTGGGCAGTTGGTAGTTTGCCGATGTTTTATTGATAATGAAAGTTGCTCGTTAAAGATACTTTCCCATTACCAAAATAAGAAAAACCCAAATAGGATTCATATTAATACGAAAAAAGTCCCGCTGCCAAGGCGGGATTTTTTTTAGTCCAATTTTTCGGTCAACTTTTTAAAGGTCTTTTTTGGGTCTTTGTTTTCGTAAAGAATGCCGTAAACAGCATTGATAATTGGGGTCTTTGCCTTTTTCTTGCCTTTTTGTTGGTTGAGGTGGTAGGCACTTTTTGTGGCGTAGTAGCCTTCGGCAATTTGGCTCAATTCCATCTGGGCGCTTTTCACGGTATAGCCCTTCCCGATCATGGTGCCGAACATACGGTTTCGGCTAAAGGTGGAATAGCCCGTAACCAACAGATCGCCCAAATAGGCTGAATCGTTGATGTCGCGCTTCATCTTGTGGACTTTCTTGACGTATTTCTTCATTTCGCGGATGGCGTTGCTCATCAACACACTTTGAAAATTGTCGCCATATCCCAGACCGTGGGCTATGCCTGCCGCCACGGCGTAAATATTCTTCAGCATGGCGGCGTATTCAGTGCCCAGCACGTCATCGCTGATGTTGCATTTAATAAAATCGCTGGAGAGCACACTTGCCACAGTTTTGGCCTTTTCGGCATCGGCACTTGCAATGGTTAGGTACGAAAGGCGTTCCAGGGCAACTTCCTCGGCGTGGCAGGGACCGGAAATAACCCCGATATTGTTGAAGGGCACTTTAAAATAGGTGTTGAAATGGTCACCCACAATCAAACTGGTTTCGGGCACAATCCCCTTTATGGCTGAAAAGACCACTTTGTCTTCCAGCGAGACCGTGAGTTTCTCGAGCTCGCGGTGCAAAAAGGCCGAAGGGATGACAAAGATGAGATAATCGGCACAACGTACGGTTTCATCAATATCGTTACTGAGCCGCAACTGGTCTAGATTAAACGCTACCGAACTGAGGTAATTTTGGTTGTGGCCGTGCTTTTTTATGTGTTCCACGGCCTGTTTGCTTCGCATATACCAGCAAACCTCGTCCAGGTTTTCGCACAGCATCTTTACAATGGCCGTGGCCCAACTGCCCCCGCCAAAGACCGCAAATTTTGGTTTATCAGACATTTACTTTAATTAGTTGTGTAAAAGTAAACATTTCCCCATTAAACATTTAACAATAGCTTAATAAAGCCAGGGCAATGTTTGTAGGCTTGGGGCGTTATGGCTCTTGATTGTTGGAATTGAATTTTCAATTACCTTAGAAAATAGTTTCAATGATTTTGGTTGGTTATTTAGTTGAGGCCGCTCCCCAAGTGTTAATTTGGTGGGGCGGTTTTCATTTGTAAAAATTCATCTCATCCAAATACTTCCAAACCTCGGCCGAAAGCATCGGGCGGATGTTTTTTTTAGATTTTATGCCTTGTCTGATGAAGGTTGAAGAAAGCTCAATAATAGGCGCATCTACTTTTATTATCTTTTTGTGGTTGTCAAATTGCGTTGCTACTATTCCTTCGGAAATCCTTGGGTAAACGTAGATTGGATAACGCTCTAAAATCACTTCATAGTTTTTCCACTTATGGAGGCTTTTCAAATTGTCCTCGCCCATGATCAAACAGAAATTATTTTTTGGGTACTTCTCTTCCAAATGAGCCAAAGTAT
>CAYSLM010000050.1:0-1454 GCA_964431895.1 uncultured Aequorivita sp. | reverse complement strand
AGTATTCACTGTATAATTGGGCTGTGGCAGGTCAAACTCCACATTGCTGGCCTGTAGTTTCGGGTATTCCTCAACCGCTATACGCACCATTGCCAAACGGTGATGGTCTTCCAATAGCGTTTTTTTCTTTTTAAGTGGATTGTGCGGGGTGACCACAAACCAAACCTCATCAAGATCGCTGAATTCCACTATGTGGTTGGCAATGATCAAATGCCCCACGTGTATGGGGTTGAAGGTGCCAAAATACAATCCGATTTTTTTTGCCATTTTTTTCTGTGGAGACGCGATGTATTGCGTCTTTACTCTTTGGAGACGCAATGCATCGCGTCTTTACGATATATTATTTTTTTATAAAATCCGCCACCAAATCGTGCGCTTCCTTTAAAGCCGTTTCCAAATCATAATTTTTGATGATATGGTCAAACTGCGGGGCCGTGGCCAGTTCTACCGAAGCCTTGGCAATGCGCATATTGATGCGCTCGTCGCTTTCGGTGCTGCGCTTTTTCAGTCGGATTTTCAACTCGTCGATACTGGGCGGTTTTACAAATACGGCCAGCGTTTCTTCGGGATATTTCTTTTTGATGCGCAGGCCGCCGGCAACGTCTATATCAAAAATCACATTTTTGCCGCGGTTCCAAATGCGCTCCACTTCGCTCTTCAAAGTGCCGTAGAAGTTGTCGCGGTACACTTCTTCCCACTCCAGAAAATCGCCGTTTTTTATGTGCTGTTTAAAATCCTTCAACGAAATGAAATAATAGTTCTCCCCGTGTTTTTCATCGCCCCGCGGTTCGCGACTGGTGCAGGAAACGGAAAACTCCAGATTCAGGTCCTGCTGTTTCAGCAAATGTTGCACGATAGTGGTTTTGCCACTTCCCGATGGTGCCGAAAACACAATTAATTTACCCCCTTTTTTTGAATCCATTGCTATAAAAAATTTGACTAAAGACTGAAGGACATCAGACCCTCCTACGGCGGGCGGGCGCAGGACGGCTATTCTTTAATGGACACCCATCAACTACCCACAACCCACTACCCTCTATAAAACGTTTAGCGCTTGTTCCTTTATTTTCTCAAGCTCGTCCTTCATCTGTACCACCACCTGCTGCATAGGGGCGTAGTTGGCCTTGCTGCCAATGGTGTTGATTTCACGGCCAATTTCCTGGGTGATAAAACCAAGTTTCTTTCCGTTGGAATCGTGCGATTTTAAGGATTCCTCAAAGTATTCCAGATGGTTTTTTAGCCGTACCTTTTCCTCGGTAATGTCATATTTCTCAAGGTAATAGATCAATTCCTGCTCAAAGCGGTTTTCGTCCACATTTTCCTTTATATCGGCCACGGCTTTGCGCAAGCGTTCGCGCACCGCATCAATACGTTCCGGGTCCAAGGCCACCACCTGCTCCAATAGTTTTGAAATATTTTTTAGGAAAAGTGTTGACTTACAAGTTTAATAGATG
>CAYSLM010000049.1:0-18024 GCA_964431895.1 uncultured Aequorivita sp. | reverse complement strand
ACTCAAACCCGCGACCCTCAGCTTGGAAGGCTAATGCTCTATCAACTGAGCTATTTCCGCAATTTTGTGGGCAGTGATGGATTCGAACCACCGAAGTCGAAAGACAGCTGAGTTACAGTCAGCCCCATTTGGCCACTCTGGTAACTGCCCGTATACCTTGAGCCTTCAGAGGGATTCGAACCCACGACCCCGAGATTACAAATCACGTGCTCTGGCCAACTGAGCTATATCGGCCTTTTTGAACCCTTTCCAGCCTATTTTTAAGCCATAAAAAAGTCCGCTATTTCTAACGGACTGCAAATGTAGAGAATTTATTTTTTCTACAAAACTTTTTGGAAAAAAAACTACTTACAAATACGCTTTTTGTTTTTGCTTCCTTTTCTTGAGCTGCCTTTCCAGGGCCGCGGTTGCTTCATCAACGGCCTCTTCAAATGATTTGGCCTCCTTCTTTACCATTATATTATCACCCGGAATACTGAGCAGGACCTCCACAATTTTGTTTTCCTTTTCACTGGTTTTCTGGACCTTGAGATATACATCGGCAAAAATTATTTTTTCGTAAAACTGCTCCAGTTTTGACAAACGTTTTTCAACAAAGAGCAACAGGTCGTCCTTGGCCGCAAAATTTGGGGTTTCCACATTCACTTTCATACTAAATATAATTTATGGGTTAATGAAAATGTAGTTTTACGCCATAGGCTCATATTGGTATTTATGGTTTGCGCGGGTGCGCTTTATTATAGACTTCCTTGAGCTGGGCAATACTGCTCTGGGTATAAACCTGGGTGGCGGCCAGACTGGTATGCCCCAAAAGCTCCTTGACGGCATTGATGTTGGCCCCTTCATTCAACAGGTGCGTAGCAAAAGAATGCCGTAATATATGCGGGCTTTTTTTTACCTTTTCGGAAGCTTGACTAAAATAGGAATTTATAACCCTATAGACAAGGGTTTCGTAAACTTTAACCCCTTTTTCGGTAAGGAAGAGAAACGCCTGGTCCTTAATAGGGTCGAGCTGCGAACGAAGGGACAAATAACCGTCTATAACAGGCAGAATAGAAGGAAGCAACGGGATAATGCGCTCTTTGTCCCTTTTACCATGAACCTTTAAGGTTTTTTGCGCCGTGGACACATCGGTCAATTTCAATTCAATAAGTTCTGCCCGGCGAATGCCCGTGGAATAAAAGAGCAAAACCATAAGCTTGTCTCGCAAGCCTTCAAAGGAATCCTCGTCCGCCAATAATTCCAAAACGTTCTCTACTTCCTGCGCGGAAAATGGCACTTGGATTTTTTTGGAGGTTTTCAACGACCTGTGCTTCGCCAAGGGATTGCTTGCTATGGCCCCCGTCTTCAACATAAATCTGTAGTAGGCCTTTAGGGAGGATATTTTTCGGTTTACGCTGCGGTTTGAAACCCCAGCATCAACCAAGGCCACAATCCAGCTACGGATCACAGGATAATTGGCTTCGGTCAAATCAGTACCGGCATGCTCAACGGCCAGAAATGTTTTAAACTCTTCTAAATCGCGGCTATAGGCCGTGACCGTGTGGGGTGAATATTTCTTTTCAAGCTGAAGATAATCGGTAAAGGCGTGAAGCGACATGGAGCTGTGTTTTTGAAAGCGGCTTTTTTGAGTCCGGCTTAGTTTATTTCACCTGCTGCAGGCCCAAAGCCTAAAGTTACAAAATAACCCGAAACCCAAATCCTGATATAAAAAAAATCCGCCGGGAAATACCCGACGGATCTTGTTGGTTTATTCTTTATGGAAAAAAACTAGATATCCTCCTGATCTCTCAAGCTTTGGATATATTCGGCTTTCTGCCTCTGGGCCCTCTTCTTTACCGAAGGTTTGGTAAACTGTTGACGCGATCGTAGTTGGCGCATAGTGCCGGTACGGTCAAATTTGCGCTTAAAACGCTTTAGCGCCCTGTCTATATTTTCTCCGTCTTTTACTGGTATTATTAACATAGTGTCATCACCTCCTCTCTTTTGGGAGGGCAAAAATAGAAAAAAGTTATGAGTTGTGAATAAGGGATTGAAAGTTTTTTTGAAAAAACTATTCTTTATATAAAGTGGCCCGCTTGCTCAAATCGTAAATCAACTTTGCCTCTTCCTCACTTTCCAACAGAACGTTATAATCTTTCCAAAAAGATTCATGGTACGGTCTGGTTGAAAATATATCAGCCATCCAATCATTTTGTTGAAGTTCCTGCTCTATAAGTCCCGGGTCGTGGATGATATCGCTAAACAGAATTTCCTGTACGGTATAATAATATTGCTCTCCTTTGTCAAATCCGGGTGCCGATTCGGTCTTGTGGCGTTCTGACGAGCGGTCGCCGGTATTGACCAGTTTAGGCGTTTCATAATAAATATAGTTAAGATACATCTTGCCGTTAAAATCCTTATAGGTCAACACCAGTTTGTGGATGGTCTGCGTATCAAAAAGGCTCTTGCTCCGCTTCTTTTGTATCTGGGATGCGGCCACCAGGTTGTACTCAATCTTTTTGATGGCGTAATTGTCGTAATAGATATAGATCCAACCCTGGGGTTCAAATCCCTCATTATAGATATTGGGCGTATTCAGACCCACAAAATCCTCCCCTTTCCCAATTTTGATCTTATAGATTTTTCTTCCGTTATCAACCAAGATAGTGTCAAGGGTAAACTGATGTCTCTCCAAAAGCCCTTTCCCAAAAAGAGCACCTGTGGCATTTGCGTTGCGCACCAGATTGAGCTTTCCCTTAAAAAGATTGTCCAGCCCGTTCACGCGGCCATCATTCCATTTTATGGCCTCGACCAGGGCCGCTGTGGAAACCGAGGCCCTATTGTTATTTCCAGGACTTTTGCCCATATTCCTGAGATAGGCCGAATAGGTAAATAGCGAATCAATATCGCGCAGGTCATAGCTTTTTCGGGTTTCGTCAACGTTTATTTTCAGATTGTTTTTTGCTCCGGAAGCAAAGCTGGAGTCATATAAGGTAATGGCACTTTCAATAAGCCATTTATATTCCTTTTGGTTGCGCTCCTTATGTCGAAGAAATCCTTTTTGCAAGTAGGGCAGCTCGGGCAGATTGTCTGGCAGCTTCTCCAGGGCTTTTTGCACTATTCCGTTTCCTGTGGTGGGCCGGGGATCTGCCACGATGACCACCTCGTCAAGCGAGGCCACATCTTCTTCCAGATAAATATCAGATCCATTTTCAAATTCGCCCACCACCATTTTAAAGCTCTGGTAGCCAATGGAAGAAATGACCAGGGTATCCTGAAGGTGCTCCCGCGGCACTTTTAATACAAAATTGCCATCGGTATTGGTTATGGACCCAATGGTAGTGTTCTGAATATAAACACTGGCACTCTCAATAGGTTGAAACGTCATAAAATCGGCCACTTTCCCACGGAGTTCGGTTTGGGCAAGGGAAGCGGGACCTATAACAAAGAGAAAAAATGCGAAAAAACGCAAACAAAAGGATTTCATCATCAATTTTGGTTTATGCGAAATGGGGAATATTATGTGGCCGGCCTGTACTGTTTTCCCTCAATCACCATCTTGGCAATAATCTCACGAAGGATTTCCGAAGTACCGCCGCCAATGGGGCCCAGTCTGCTATCGCGCAATAGCCGTGCCAATGGGTAGTCTTCCATATAACCGTAACCGCCCAGGAATTGCAGACATTCAGTCATAACCTCATCGGCAACCTTGGTGGAAATAAGCTTGCTCATGGAGGCCTCTTTGACCACATATTCGCCATCGTTCAAACGTTTTGCGGTAACGTAATTAAATGTTTTGCACACCTCCACTTCACTGGCCAGTTGGGCCACGCGATGCCTTAAGGCCTGAAATTTGGAAATGCTCTTTCCAAAGGCCGTGCGTTCCTTCATATATTGTACGGCATAATCCAAAGCAAATTCGCTACGGGCGTGGGCGTTAATGGCCATAATCAACCGCTCGAGAGCAAAATGCTGCATAATGTAGGGAAAGCCTTTATTCTCCTCGCCCAGCAAATTTTCAACAGGCACACTTACGTTATCAAAGGCAATCTCGCCGGTATCGCTGGCACGCCAGCCCAATTTATCGAGTTTGGTGGCAGATACGCCCTTGGCATCCCTGTCAACCACAAAGATACTGATGCCCTTATTACCCAGCTCAGGAGCCGTTTTGGCAGCCACTATCAGGTAATCGCTATAAACTCCGTTGGTTATAAAGGTTTTTGAACCGTTTAAAATATAATGATCGTCTTTTTTTACGGCGGTACTGCGCATGCCCGAGACATCACTGCCGCCAAAGGGCTCGGTAATACAGAGACAACCTATCATTTGGCCGGCGATACTGGGCGCCAGATACTTTTCTTTCTGTTGTGGGTTTGCTTCTTTTTTTAAATGTGTCATGGCCAGACAGGCATGGGCCCACATGGCAGCCGCAAAACCACCGCTGTTTATCTTCTGGAGCTCTTCCAAAAAGATTACGGTATAAAAAAGATCGAGGTCTAAACCGCCGTATTCCTCAGGCTGATAAATTCCGAAATAGCCCATCTCCCCAAACTTTTCCCAGATAAAACGCTCTATGTGGCCTGTTTTTTCCCATTTTTCAATATGGGGCACCACTTCTTTCTGAAGAAAATCCTGAAAACTTTTTCTGAAAAACTCGTGTTCCTCTGTAAAATACATTTTATCCATGGGGTTTGAAACTGAAATTTGGAAGCCTTGCGGCGAATTACTTACCTTACTCAACCGACAAATATAATTGAATTAGGCGTAACTTTCTTTCGGAGATGCCTTCAATTTTGGCCAGTTCGCCTATGCTGTCCAATTTTTCCCGGAGCCGCCGAAATTCCCAGATTTTCTTGGCCATTTCAAATGAAATTCCCGGAACGGTGGCAATATCTGAAGCCGAGGCGGTATTCACATTAATCTTTGCAATGGGTTTCGGGGTTTTAACGGCAAAGAGGTTTAGGGTGCGCTCAATCACTGGCGGGGTTAGGCCATATACCTCATATAGCTGTGAACCATCGGAAAAGCCGCCTAGCTTTTCCCTATATTCCACAATGCGTCGGGATAGGGCTTCGCCAATTCCGCTCACCTGCTGCAACTGTGACGGCGTTGCGGTATTTAAGTCAATCTTTTGGCCATAGGGCTTTGCCACAAATCCTTTTTCAGCGGCAGAAGCCATCTTGCGATTTTGCGGGCGAGGCTGGTTTACCCATTCGGGAAATTTAAAATAAGGTGCCAACTTGGCGAGCAATGAATCCGAAACACCCGTTACCTCTTGGAAGTCCCGTCCAGAGTTTATCCATTTCCCCTCTCGCCTGTACAGGTGCAATCTGTCAATCTCCTGGTTTGACATGCCCAGAACATACCCTTTATAATCGGTAATAAAATTAGGGTTAAAGGGATAAATTTTAGGCTTTTTTCGCTCTATGGCCACGTTTCGTAAAGAATCTATTTCCCTTTGCAAGGAAACGATTTCTTCAGAAGAAACATCAATGGCTTCATCATTTGAAAAATCTACATACCAATACGTGCACAACAATGCAATGATGAGCGAAACCATAAGAAAAATCCCGCTCCGCTGCTGTTTATTGAAAGTGAAGTGGGATTTTAAGTCCATGAAAAATGGTTGTTACAGATGCTTCGACATATCTTCAAGGCCTTCATCTATGGCTTCATGCTTGACGCGGATGGCTTTCATATAGCGTTTTAGTTCTTTTCGCACTACTGGCGTAAGCAGCACTACCCCAATAATGTTGGGAACCACCATGGCAAAAATCATGGCATCGGAAAAGTTGATGACCGACCCCAGGCTTATCACCGAACCTACCCATATAAAGATACAAAACAACAGTTTATAAATGAGTTCGGTAACCTTTCCCTTTCCAAATAAATAGGCCCAGCCCTGCATTCCGTAGTAAGACCAGGAAATCATCGTAGAAAATGCAAACAATATTACCGCAATGGTAAGCACCACGGAAAAATGGGGAATCACGCTGTCAAAGGCCGTCGCGGTTAGTTCGACGCCCTCCTTTACTTCTACTCCGTACTGGATAATATTGTTGTCAAAATTGGTAATTACGATCACCAGCGCGGTCATGGTACAGATGACCACCGTATCTATAAACGGCTCGAGCAATGCCACTATTCCCTCAGATGCCGGATATTTGGTACGAACCGCCGAGTGGGCAATAGCCGCCGAACCCACACCTGCCTCGTTGGAAAAGGCCCCGCGACGAATACCCTGTATCATCACGCCCACGAGCCCGCCGGCGATTCCGAGCCCCGAAAAGGCCCCTTCAAAAATGAGCGCAAATGCGTCGCCTATATGGTGATAGTTTCCTACAAGAATTACTATGGCTCCCAAAACATAGATCCCGGCCATAAATGGCACTACTTTTTCGGTTACCTTGGCAATACGTTTAATGCCGCCAATTATTACCACAGCTACGGTAATGGCCAGTACAATTCCGAACCAAATGGCCGCACTGGTTCCCTCGAGCTCAAAAAGCTTGACAAATTGGGCTGCAGCTTGGTTGGCCTGAAACATGTTTCCCCCGCCAAAGGAACCGCCAATGACAAAAATGGCAAACAGCACCGCAAGCAACTTCCCGAAACCGCCCATGCCTTTCTGGCCCAGGCCTTTTTTCAGGTAATACATAGGGCCACCGTACACGGTACCATCTGGGCCTACATCCCGAAATTTAACCCCAAGGGTACATTCGGCAAACTTGGAGGCCATCCCCAAAAGGCCGGCCACGATCATCCAGAAGGTAGCCCCTGGCCCCCCAATGGAAAGCGCCACGGCCACCCCGGCAATGTTGCCGAGCCCCACGGTGGCAGACAAGGCCGCAGTAAGTGCCTGAAAGTGCGACACCTCGCCCTCGGCACTGTCATCACGTATGGTCTCGATTAGGTTATCCTGCTCGTTGGGGGTCACATCGCCATATAGGGTGTCTGCCCCGTGCTTTTCAATATCCTCATACTTGCCGCGCACTACACGTACGGCAGTCCCAAAACCAGTAAAGTTTATCAGCTTGAAATAAAAGGTAAAATACAATGCTCCGCCAATCAGCACGATGAGCACCCAAGGAATCTGGAAGGTCTCGGAAAAGGGTATTTCGTAAAAGATCCCATCGACAAACCAACCAGTATATTTTTTGAAAGTAGCATCAACCTGGTCTGAAAAAGTGCCTTCCTGGGCAAAATTAATAAGGGGAACAAGAATGGTAATTAGCGAAAGAAGAAATCTCTTCATAGTGGAATCTTAGATTTTTGGTTTTAAAAATAAAACAGAGCAAGATGCTTAAAAAAAATTACAAATTCAAAGAAATAGACCAAAATTTGTTAACGCTTTCTTAAACGTCATATATCCTCTTTAGGTTCTCTATTTGGCTTGGCCTTCCTATGAGGATCAGTTTAGAATTTTTCTT
Source organism: uncultured Aequorivita sp. (assembly GCA_964431895.1). Taxonomy (GTDB): domain Bacteria; phylum Bacteroidota; class Bacteroidia; order Flavobacteriales; family Flavobacteriaceae; genus Aequorivita. The sequence goes on along the minus strand of CAYSLM010000049.1, from coordinate 10,612 downwards.
CAGCACCAAAGACGGCTCTGGGTTGACCATATACTCTCCCGTGGGCGATCGATACCCTATGATGGAACATCCGGTTTTTTTGCGCACATCCAGATCGTGGATGGCCTGTTCTTTCCCATTCGGGCACATCTTCTCAAAGGGGATCTGCTCTACGTTGATGCTGTCCTGCATCCCCGATACGGTAAGATTGTCCAAAAACTCGACCAAATCGGGCACCACTACCAACGAGGCCATATGGTCGCCGCCAATCTTATCGGGCATAATGACATTGTCTGCCCCGGCCAGCTTCATTTTTTTATAACTGGTTTCCTCGCTGGCGCGGCTTATGATTTTTAGGTTTTTGTTGAGTTGTCGGGCAGAAAGCACTACAAAAAGATTGTCTGCATCACTGGGCGTGGCACAAATAAGGGTTGAGGCCTTTTCAATACCGGCTTTTTGCAATATTTCGTCTTCAATGGCATTGCCGTGCACAAAAAGGGTATCCTCATCAGAGAATCTGTCAACCACATCCTTGTCCTTTTCTATGACCACAAAGGGCCGTTTATAAGCTATCAATTTTTGGACGGCCTGCTTGCCATTACGGCCGAAACCGCAGACGATGATATGGTTTTGCATGGACTTTAATTTTTTTTGCACTTTTTTCTCCCTTAGGCTTCCTATGTTTTTGCTCAGAATGTATTCGGTAATTACCGAAATGGCATAACCCACGATAAAGATACTGGAAATGATAAGAAGCGAGACAAAAATCTTCTCCATCGGGCTCAAGGGCCGCAGCACGCCATAGCCCACGGTGGTTATGGTAATGACGGTCATATATATGGCATCTACCCAAGTATATTCGGAGAAAAACCGAAACCAAAGGATTCCTGAAAGGAACACCAAGAGGAGCAGGAAGATGGCTATGGTTATCTTGGAACGTAGCAGAAACTTCATAAATCAAAAACCGAGGTTCTTTTGGTATTTATAAGGTCTTTCAGCCGTAACAAAAAGGCCATGGTAATGTAGAGGGCAAAGCCTACCCCAAATGTGGCAAAAGACAGATAAATAAAGAACAGACGCACGCTTTTGGCACGCATGCCCAACCGGTCTGCCAGGCGGGAGGAAACATAAAACCCCCGTTTCTCCAGATAATGGCGCAATTTGTATACGGCTCGCAACATAATTGCAAAATACGCCATTTATCCCTAAAATCCATCTGGGAAAGTGCATAAAATATTTACCTGTCCAATCTTTTGGAAGTGTTTACCCTATTTCCGGCGGTCAGGATGGAATTGCCTATAGCGCACTCCAAACAGCGATTTCTATCACAATAGGTTGATTTTAGCTGAAGCAAGGCCTGGCTTTGGGCCGCATTTGTGGAGACAGGCCGGAGGGAATTGAATTTCCTTATGATCGAGTTTTCCTCCGAGGAAATCTGGGAGGCCAAGGCAAGTAGTTCTTCAGTCTGGTCTAGGCCCTGCTGGGTGGCATAGCAGAACTTGATGGGAATGAGCGTGTTGATGATCAAAAGGTCAACCATTTTTTTGGTGACGCGTTTTTTTCGTTCCAGGGAAGAGATCCCAAAATTGTAATGCGTATCCCAATATTCGGCGGCATAGACGTTGAATAGCTCGTAAAACTCCTCCTTTTTCCAGGTTTCCACAATACTGGAAAACAAATTGGGCCTTGTGTGGTAGAGCATGGCAAATTGTGCCAACCGGACAGTGGGGAAATTGGGTGGCCGCAACCTGAAAAACTTGGGTTTGATGGTGCTCTCATTTTGAAGCCGGTGTTTACGCACCAAATAGCCATAGGCAACCTTTAAAGTTTTAAAGTACCAATCCTCCTTTTCGCCCTCAAGCAGGCCGGCCTGCCCCATAAGCAAGGCCTCCAGATTTTGCCGATCGTGCGCGCATTTTTTGACAATCGAAAAATCAACCGATTGGGCTATGCTATAAAATGATTTGCCATTGACCTTAAGCCCAAAATTTTTGCAGAGCATTCTATAGAGAAGCGCTTCCCAATGGTTATTTGAAGCTGCCAGCTCCTTGAGCAAAATATTCTGTTTCTGTTGCAGCCTCTCAATATAAAGGCGTTCCAGCCAATTGCCCACCACAAAATCATCAACCGAGGCAAAATCATTTTCACAATTTATCCATTTCCTCTCTTTTGAAAATAACTTGTAGTACTGCTCCAGGATGCCGGCGGCTACGTGTTTTTTTATTTCAAATGTTGGGATGGGGTTTCCATCCTTTCCATATACATCCACATCGTGCTCCCAAACTACGTGCAGGATCACATTGTCATACGCTGGATCGTTTTCGTGCCCATGGGCATACCAATCTGAGGATTTAATATGGATTTCCACATTGCCTGCCCAAAGCTGGTCGTCCAGTTCGATCTGGGCATTAAAAAAATCGGGGCCCGAGTCGCCGTTTTGGCTTCCCGTGCTCCTTATATGGAGTGTCTGGTCATTTGCTGTGGAAAAACTGCCCGCACCAAACTTCTGAAAACTCCACACATAGTGCAGGAAATCTTCTTTCATCAATCAAAATATATTTACGGGGAGTTTTGCGGGGAGATTGTAAATATAGAAAAAAATTATTGCACCTCGGCTTCTTTCTTTTCCATTTTTTCCTGTGCCTCAACACGTTGCCCTACTTTTTCATTGGCATCTTCCACAAACAATATACGGTTCCATTTATAGAGCCGGCGCATTAATATTATATATCTGAAGATGCCTACGGCAAGAAAAATCACGCATACCACCAGGGCCACATAGCCCAGCCAATGGATGTTCTTGAAATCCTGGAGCTGTAAAATGGCGATACCGCCCAACAAAAGGTAAAGTGAAGAACGAATATAGGAAAGCAGGGTGCGCTCATTGGCCAACTTGGTGCGCTCCAGGGCCAAAATTTCATTGGTGTTTGCGGGGACGGGCTTGGTGCGTAAAAAGCGGAAAAGTTTCTGTGCCTCTCTTTTCATAACAACCTAAAAATACGAATATTTTTTCCATTCCCCATATTGGGCCGTCTATATTTCAAGCTGAAAAAAGGGAAACGAATATTATATGGCACTTATAATATCGCCTTTGGTTATGATTTGGTATTTGTTTTCACCCAGGTTGACCAATATTGCGTTGTTTTTCATTTGAAGCAATTTGGAAACTTCCTCCACAGGCGTATCCCTTTCAACAACGGGATAGGGCTTACGCATCACTTCCCTTATTGGAAGGTAGGCCAAATCTTTATCCTCGAGATATTTCTCCAACAAATCGGTCTCGTCAAGTGCGCCTACAAAACCGGTATGGTCCACCACGGGAATCTGCGAGATCTTGTACCGTTTCATCCGCTCTACGGCATGCGCTACCAATTCTCCTGTCTTCACCGTAATTAGTGGTTTATCCAAATGGTTCTTTACCAAATCAAAGGCATTCTGGACCTCCTCTTCTACAAAGCCACGCTCGCGCATCCATTGATCATTATACATCTTCCCCACATACCTACTGCCGTGGTCATGAAAGAGCACGACCACTACATCATCCTTGGTGAATTTATCTTTTAGCTGAAGCAGACCTTTTATTGCCGCCCCGGCCGAGTTGCCCAAAAAGAAACCTTCCATCCTGGCCAACTTTTGGGTATAAATGGCAGCATCTTTATCGGTAACTTTGGTGAACCCGTCAATGACACTAAAATCTACATTTTTCGGAAGTATATCTTCCCCAATACCCTCGGTGATGTAGGGATATATCTCGTTTTCGTCAAAAATTCCAGTTTCGTGGTATTTTTTAAATACGCTGCCATAGGTGTCAACCCCCCAAACCTTTATATTTGGGTTTTGCTCTTTCAGGTATCTGCCCACGCCACTAATGGTGCCACCCGTACCTACGCCTACCACAAAATGGGTCACTTTGCCATCGGTCTGTTTCCATATTTCGGGGCCGGTGCTCTCGTAATGGGCGGCGGTATTGCTCAAATTGTCATACTGGTTCACGTACCAACTGTTCGGTGTTTCTTCGGCCAACCGCTTGCTGGTGGAATAATAACTGCGTGGATCCTCGGGAGCCACATCGGTAGGGCATACAATTACCTCGCTGCCTACCGCTTTCAGTATATCAATTTTTTCCTTGCTCTGCTTATCGCTTATCACGCACACCATTTTATACCCTTTCACAATGGCCGCCAGGGCAAGGCCCATTCCGGTATTTCCGGAGGTGCCCTCAATGATGGTGCCGCCTGGCTGCAGCCGGCCGTCTGCTTCGGCATCCTCAATCATCTTAACGGCCATGCGGTCTTTTACCGAATTGCCCGGATTGAAGGTTTCATATTTGGCCAGCACCAGAGCCGGAATGTCACCAATTATCCTATTGATTTTTACCAGGGGGGTATTTCCTATGGTCCCCAAGATGTTTTCTGCGTATTCCATAACTGTTTTTAGAGGTGCAAAGGTATCAATCTTAATTCTGAATTCTGAATTCTGAATTATGAATTACGAATAAGGACCATGGATATTTTGACTTATACCAGAACTTTGGTCGTAAGATTTAAAATATTCCTTAAATAACATCTGTACCAAAATGATTATCTTCATAAACAAAAACAATTATGAGCCGAGGATTTGTAAAAGAAGGCGACCAGGAAGAAGTGCCCATTATACCGCCCCGGGCTGCCCTGCCCTCGGGAGCCACCAATTACGTTACGCCAAAAGGCATGGAATTATTGCTGCAGGAAAAAGAACAACTGGAACAGGAGCGGGCTGCCCTAAGCACCACCAACGAGCAGCAACGGCGCATTGAGCTCACCGTCATCAATGGGAAACTTGATCTGTTGCGGGAGCGGCTTACCTCGGCACGGGTCTTGGACCCCAGTACCCAACGCAAGGATGAAGTGCGTTTTGGTGCCACGGTCACCTACAAAATAGATGGGGCGAAAAGCTCCCAGACCTTTCAAATTGTAGGTGTGGACGAAGCCGATATTGCAAAACGGAAAATAGCATTTGTCGCTCCCATAGCCAGGGGCCTTACGGGGCACAAGGTGGGTGACAAGGTTCCCTTTGTTCTTGGAAAGGAAGAAAGGGAATTGGAAATCATTTCAATAACCTACCAATAAAAACTTTGTATCAAAATAAACCCCTTTACCCATAAAAAATATTCTTATGCGTTTATTCCGGTTTTTTCTATTGTTTGGCCTGGCTGTGATTTTCAGCAATTGCGCGGCCAAAAAATTTAAGGACATTTCCTATATCCCGCAAACCAAGGCTCAAGTAAACCAACCTCCGAAGCTAAATGTTTTCATCCCGAGAAAATTGCCGGCGCATTCCATGCCCGTGCTTATTTTCGTGCACGGAGGCAATTGGAACAGCGGCAGCAAGGATACCTATGGATTTTTTGGGCGCAATTTTGCCAAGAAAAATGTGGTAACCGTAATCCCCGACTACACCCTAAGCCCACAGGTAGATTATAAGGTGATGACCCAACAGATAGCCCAGGCCATTAGGTGGGCCAAAAGCCATATCGCCCAATATCACGGCGATCCCGGCCGTATTTTCCTGACCGGACACTCTGCCGGTGGCCATCTAGTTGCCCTTGCCGTTATGAATCCAGAGTATGGCATTGACCCAAACGATATTTCGGGCATTATCCTCAATGATGCCGGAGGGCTTGACATGGCAGAATTTCTTCAGAAAAAACCACCAAAAGCAGACAACAACTACAAGACCACCTGGACCAACAATCCCGAAATCTGGGAAAAAGCCTCCCCTATCAATTTCATCGACCAAAACACCCCTCCCGTTATGATGTACATGGGCTCCAAATCCTACGCCTTTATAAAATCGGGGAGCCGGAAATTCCTCAATGCCCTAGAGCCTTACCAGCCCGATGTAGCGCCCATCGTGCTGCCCAAAAAACACGTATCAATGATCATCCAGTTTTTCTGGCCTTGGAGTCCGCGCTTCGCAGAAATAAAGTCGTTCATCCAGGCGCATTCCGCAGATTAAAATTACCGTATGTTGGCGGGTATTGCTATCTTGCGGGCTATTATTAAAAAATTCAATTATGAAGTTACTACGCTTATTATTCATCTTTTTATCATTTCCGTTATTTGCCCAGCAGGGCGGCATGTGGATTCCTTCGCTTTTGGAGGGAATGAACGAAACCGAAATGAAAAACCTGGGCATGAAAATGTCTGCCAAGGATATCTACGACGTAAACAATGCCAGCCTCAAGGACGCGATTCCACACTTCAACGGCGGCTGTACTTCCGAAGTGATCAGCAACCAAGGCCTGCTACTTACCAACCACCATTGCGGCTATTCGCAGATACAGAGCCATTCTACTCTTGAAAATGATTATCTGGAAAATGGTTTTTGGGCCAGAAGCCTAAAGGAGGAACTGCCCAATCCCGGCGTTACCGCTACCTTTATCATTAAGATCGAAGATGTGACCCAACAGGTCATGCGCGGCCTCACCGATACTATGGACGAAGCGGCCAAACAAAAGAAAATTGAGGAAAACATTGCCTTGGTGGTCCAAAATTCCCCCAAGGAAGCCTGGCAGGAAAACCGGGTGCGCACCTTTTACGAAGGAAACCAATACATGCTTTTTGTAGTAGAGACTTTTAAGGATGTTAGGCTGGTAGGCACTCCACCCTCCTCCATCGGAAAGTTTGGGAGCGATACCGACAATTGGGTATGGCCAAGACACACCGGCGATTTTTCACTATTTAGAATCTATGCCGACAAAAACAACCGGCCCGCAGAATATGCTGAAACCAACGTCCCCTATACCCCAAAGCACTATCTGCCCATTTCCCTCGATGGGGTGGCCGAAAATGATTTCACCCTCGTCTTCGGTTATCCCGGTACTACGGATGAATATTTGCCGGCGGTAGCTATTTCACAGGTCATCAATACCATCAATCCGGCACGCATAGCAATTCGGGATGCCGCCTTGGCCATACAGGACAAATATATGCGTGCAGACCCACAGATAAAGATTCAATATGCATCAAAGTTTGCACGCGTGGCCAATTATTGGAAAAAATGGAAAGGAGAAACCCTCGGCCTAAAAAAATCAAACGCCGTGGCCGTCAAAAAACAACAGGAAAATGCGCTTACTGCCCAAATAAACAAAAAAGGCAAACAGCAACAATACGGTCATCTACTGCCCAAATTTGAGGAATATTACACCCAAATAGAACCCTATGCCCTTGCACGTGAATATTTTTCAGAAACCGTAATAAGAAATGTTGAGCTGCTGCGCTTTGCCTATCAAGCCTATCAATTGAAACAGGTGTATGAAAATAACGGCGAGCAATCTTTCCAAGATAGAAGAGACAATCTATTGGGTAGCCTCAAATCCCAGTACAAGGATTATAATAAGCAATTGGACAAGGAGGTTTTTGAAGCGTTGATTGAGCTTTATGCCCACAACGTACCTTCGCAGTTCCTGCCCGATTCATTTAACAATTTAAATGTCGCCTCCCTAACGGAAAATGTTTACCACCAATCTGCCTTTGTAGAATATGACAGCGTAGAAAAGCTATTGAACGGCAAGGCCGAAACCGTAATTTCAAAACTCAATAATGATCCTGGCTTCCAAGTAGTGAGCGATATGGCAAATGCCTATTTTGAAAAAGTCGCCCCTCAATACGAAGCTTTAAGACTGAATATTTCCGGTCTGGAGCGCGATTATATGAAAGCCCTTTTGGAGCTCAGCCCCAAGGATGCCCGTATCTTCCCCAATGCCAATCGAACCTTGCGCGTCACCTACGGCAAAGTGGCCGGCTACTCCCCTGCCGATGCCATCTATTATGAGCCTGTCACCCATCTGGAAGGGGTAATGCAAAAGTACATTCCCGGCGACTATGAATTTGATGTTCCACAAAAGCTCATTGATCTATATAATAAGAAGGATTATGGGCCTTACGGCGAAAATGGTAAAATGCCGGTCAACTTTATCGGCACCAACCATACCACGGGCGGAAATAGCGGAAGCCCGGCCATTGATGCCTATGGCAACCTAATTGGGCTCAACTTTGACCGCGTGTGGGAAGGTACCATGAGCGACTATTATTATGATCCTTCCATTTCCCGAAATATCATGGTAGATATTCGCTATGTACTTTTTATCATGGACAAGTACGCCAATGCCCAAAACCTGATCGATGAACTAAAATTGGTCCATCCCAAAAAAGGAAAATCTAAAAAGAAGAAATAAATGGATTAGGTAACCTTTAAAATCAGGGTGATTAGGTTTATCCATAAAAAAGAAATCCACGGAGGAAATATGATTCCTTCGTGGATTTTTCTTTTGTGGGTGGAGTCTATAATAGACCTCGCGCCTTTAGCATAGGCTCAATCTTCGGGTCGCTTCCCCGCCAATCCTTATACATTTTTTCCAAGTCCATCGTATTGCCTCTCGAAAGTACCATTTCACGAAAGCGCTGGCCATTTTCACGGGTCATTCCCCCGTGCTCCTCAAACCAGTTATAGGCATCGTGGTCCAGCATTTCGGTCCAGGAATATGAATAATAACCGGCCGCGTATCCCCCAGCAAAAATATGGCTGAAATACGTAGAGCGGTATCTGGGGGGCACCGCATGGACCACGTCAAGCTTGGTGTTGTGAAGGGCTTCTTTTTCAAACTCAGCAACATCGGCAATATTCCTATCTGCCCCAATAGTATGCCATTGCATATCCAAATTGCTGGTAGCCAAATTTTCGGTAAGGCTGTAGCCCTGGTTAAAGGTGCTTGCCTTCTTTATTCTCTCAATAAGCTCCTGCGGAATCCTTTCCCCGGTCTTATAATGGACCGCATAATTTTTTAGAACTTCGGGATACAAGGCCCAGTTCTCATTGAACTGGGAAGGAAACTCAACAAAATCACGCGCTACCGCAGTACCCGAAAGCGAAGGATATTCCTGGTTGGCAAAAAATCCGTGGAGGGCATGGCCAAACTCATGAAATAGAGTGGTAACCTCATCATAGGTTAAAAGCGCGGGTTCATTTTCAGCAGGTTTGGTAAAATTGCAAACATTATAAATTACAGGCTTTTTGTTATACAGCTTGCTCTGGGTTACAAAATTGCTCATCCAGGCACCGCCACGCTTACTGGGCCGGGCAAAATAATCGGTATAAAAAAGGCCCAGCGGATCACCGTTTTCTTCAAAAAGCTCATATACCTTTACATCTTCTTGGTACACCGGGATATCCGTCCGTTCTTTATAGGTAATACCGTACAGCTTGTTGGCGGCAAAGAACACGCCGTTTTCCAAAACATTGTAAAGCTCAAAATACGGTTTTATCTGTTCCTCATCAAGATTGTACTTTTGCTTGCGCACCATTTCGGCATAATAGTTCCAGTCCCAAGGCTCCAAGGTAAAATCCTTTCCTTTTGTCCTGATCATTTTTTGAATATCCTCGGCTTCTTCCTGGGCCTTGGAGGTAGCGGCCGGCACAAGCTTCTGGAAAAATATGTTGACATTCTCTGGGGTTTTTGCCATGGTATTTTGAAGGCTCCATTCGGCGTAGTTGTCAAATCCGAGCAATTTGGCTTTTTGGGCACGCACTTCTACCAACTCCTTAATAATTTCCTCGGTGCTATTGGGTCCGTGGTCGGCCCGATGCCAGGCAGCTTTGAAAAGCTCTTCACGACTCTCGCGATTGGCCATAGATTGCAACAAGGGCTGTTGTGTAGTATTCTGCAACGGAATAGTCCATCCCTCAGCGTCCTTGTTCCTCTTAGATTTCAGATAATCCTCATCTACACCAGCCAATTGGGCCTCCTCGGTAAAAGTGACCGCTCCCGCATTATTGGCGTCCAAAAGTGTTTTGCCGAATTTGGTAGTGAGGGTAGCAATTTTTTCATTATATCCCTTTAAGGTTTCCTTGTCCTCAGCCGAAAGATTGGCCCCGGCTATTTCAAAATCCTCATAATAATTCTCCAACAATTTTAAGGATTCGGCATCCAGATTCAACGACTCCCTTTTATCGTATAGCGTTTTAAAACGTTTGAACAATTTCTCATTTAGATAAATCTCGTCACGTTGCGCGGCAAATTTGGGCGCCATTTCATCCTGTATGGATTGGAGGGTGTCATTGGTATGGGCTCCAGTTAAAGCGTGGAATACCTGCGATGCACGTTCCAACAATTCCCCGCTTTTCTCCAGGGCCAGTACCGTATTCTCAAAAGTGGGCTCCTCTTCGGAATTGGCAATAGCCTTTATAGCTTCGCGCTGCTCTTCCATGCCCTCCAGCATGGCGGGCTTGAAGTCCTTATTTTTAATTTTTGAGAAATCGGGAGCACCATAGGGCAAAGTGCTTTCAGATAATAATGGGTTTTCTGAAGTATTCATTTGATTGGTGTAAGAAGTCTCTTTTTCCTTGGAATTATTACAGGCAGACAGAAGTATTGCTACCGCCAAAATAGAAAGTACATTTTTCATGAAGGGTATTGATTTTTGGAATTAAGGCCTAAAGATACGCATTTCGAATCCATTTAAATATGCGATGGCCATAATCAAAAACCCCTTCAGCAAATGCCGAAGGGGTTTTCTTTATTTAGGTTGGTCAATTTACGATTATTCCTTGATCAATCGTTTTACGGTGCTGGCGTTCTCACCGAAGATCTGGA
>CAYSLM010000048.1:14686-18081 GCA_964431895.1 uncultured Aequorivita sp. | reverse complement strand
TATAGCCTGCGGTAGTATGCACCATCCCCTTTGGCTTGCCGGTGCTGCCCGAGGCGTAGAGGATAAAGAGCGTGTATTCGGCATCCATTAAGACCGCTTCGCACTGGGTTTGTGCCGCCTCCAGCAGGGGCTGCAGCCATTTGTCGCGATTGGCCTGCATGGCAATATCGCTATGGATGCGCTTGGCCACCAGAACGGTCTGCACATTGGGGCAGGATTGCAGGGCCTCGTCCACTATGCCTTTTAGGTTTATGGTCTTGCCGCCACGATAGGAGCCATCGCTGGTGATCACCAGTTTGCAATCGGAATCGTTGATGCGCGATTGTAGGGCCGTAGCCGAAAAGCCACCAAAAACCACCGAATGGATAGCGCCAATACGGGCGCAGGCCAACAGGGCCACGGGCAGTTCCGGAATCATGGGCAGGTAGATGCACACGCGGTCGCCTTTTTTTATGCCGTGGTCAAGCAGTACATTGGCCATACGGCACACCCGTTCGTGCAATTGGCTGTAGGAGACATGCTCGCTCTCCTCTTTCGGGTCGTTAGGCTCAAAGATAAGGGCCGTCTTGTCGCCACGGTGGTAGAGGTGGCGGTCTATGCAGTTTTCGGTGATATTGAGCTGGGCGCCCGTATACCATTTTATTTCGGGTTTGGAAAGATCATACTCCAGTACTTTGTCCCATCGCTTGCGCCACACGAAATTCTCTTCGGCAATTTCTTCCCAAAAGTTTTCTGGGTCGCGTACCGATTTTCTATAAACCTGAAAATATTCCTCTAAATTCTTTATATGATAATTGCTCATAAGTGATATATATTAAGGCCACAAAAGGCGTCGTGATCATTTTCTGTTGAAAAAATGTGTTTTCACCAGGCTTGGGCCCATAGGATTGTTTATTTTTTCCGAATCATAAAAGTCTGAATCCCACAGAGATCGTTGCGATAGGCCGATGTTTTTTTGAAGATGCCCAACAATCCAGTGAGCCAAAAATACTTTTGGTTCAGAAAGGTATTTAAATATGATGGATTTTAAAAATGCCAGGCGCTTTTTAAATCATCCCAACATAACTGCCCAGATCAATATTTAAAATGGATGCCGCATTATCGTTGAAATGTATTTACAAAGTTGACGATGCTCAAAATTCGCCCTTCCAAATAAAATTAATTTCTCTGTACAGGCAGCAAACATTCTCTGTACAGGCAGCAAACATTCTCTGTACAGACAGCAAACATTCTCTGTACAGACAGCAAGCATTTCCTGTACGGGAAATTCGCTCCCGATAATCAGCTGTGGCAGAACTCCATTTTTTTATTGGTTATATCTTGGCCCGCACCGCTGTATCAACATGCAGCCGGTGGCCCGGGCAAAGCGATTAAAAAATGGAAAAAAGATTTACGAAAACCAAAAAGCTTTTTATATTTGCACCCGCCAAAGCGCGCGATGGGGGTGGCAGACTAAAAAAGTTTGAACCCTATTTTCTTTTGAAGGAATGGCAGCGTGGTCTCCCGATAGCTATCGGGAGCGGCAGTCTTGAAAACTGTTGAGGGTAACACCTCCGGGAATGAAGATTATAATTAATAAAGTAGTAAAGAGAATATATTTGATAAATTGATTTACTGAGGAGGAATGGCAGAGTGGTCGATTGCGGCAGTCTTGAAAACTGTTGAGGGTAACACCTCCGGGGGTTCGAATCCCTCTTCCTCCGCAAAGAAAAGTCCCCAACAAACGGGGACTTTTTTGTTTATGTACACTACCCATATCCTAAAAAGGGAAAACATTTGACCCGACAAATTTAGACCTCACAGGTTTCAAAAACCTGTGAGGTCTGGAAGGCATTCTTGGATCTCAATGCTTTGCGGGTATTGCCGGTTTAAAAAAAGCGAATGTCAGAAAGGACGATTAACATTCCAGGTTTTTATCGTTATTTTTGTGCTTCATTTAATTGCTATGTGAACATGCCATCCCAAACTATTGAAAGACTGCAATGGCGCTATGCCACCAAAAAGTTTGATAGCAGCAGGACCCTTTCTGCGGAAAAACTCAATATTTTAAAGGAAACCTTTAACCTTACGGCCACCTCTTACGGGCTGCAGCCCTTGAAAATGGTGGTGGTGAGCAAGCCCGAGACCAAAGCGCAGCTGGTGCCCATCACCTACAACCAGCCCCAGGTGCGCGATGCCTCGCATGTGCTGGTACTCTGTATTGAAAAGGAAATAGATGTAAGTTTTATCACAGACCACTTTAAACGGGTAGAAAATGTGCGCAAGACGCCGCGTAAGATTTTGGATCCTTTTGAGAATGCTATGATAGAAAACTTTTCTGCCAAGGATGCCTCCGAAATACGGGAATGGATGGCCAACCAGTTGTACCTGGCGCTCGGCGCCCTGCTCACCGTATGTGCCATGGAGCAGATAGACGCCTGCCCCATGGAGGGGTTTGAGGCCCAAAAGTACGACCGCTTGCTGGGCCTTGACAAAAAAGGATTGGAATCGGTCATCGTGCTGCCTGTGGGCTACCGCGATGAATCAGACTTTTTTCTCGGCCTGCAGAAGGTACGGCGGGGCGTAGAGGAGCTGGTCATTGATCTGGACTGAGCTGACAGACTGTCCTTCCGTTTAAGACTTCATTAAAAAACTACGTTAAAAGAATGTAGAAAACCGTATTTTTTTCCTTCCAGAATCCATTTTGGTATTTAAGTTGTTGCTTTCCGAAACGAAAAAATAAAATGGACATAAATATTTCCATTTATAACTGATTCAATAAACTTAAATCCATTCCAAATGAAAACAATGGCATTGGCGGTATTGATGGCCGTGAGCATGGCCGGTTGCAACGCCCAGGAAAAAAAGGATGACGGCAGCGAAAAGGATGCTGCCTTAAACAGTACACCAGCCCAGCCCGAGCCCCGAGGCACTTGGAAGGTAACCAAGGAGTTGGACGAAAACGGAAACCTAATCCGGTATGATTCCATTTACCAGTATTCCTATGGCAACATCAATGGCCAGGAGGTGCCGCCCCGGGAGATGGACAGCGTGATGGCTTCTTTCCAAAAGTTTATGCAGGCCAGGATGCCGCGGCATTTTGCACCATCGCTTATGGTCCCGTTGGAGCGCGATTCGCTGCACCAGGATTTTTTTGAAAACGGGTTCTTCCAAAACCACTGGGAGGATTTCTTTCCCGAAATGCAACAACAGTTAAGGCAGATGGACTCGCTACACCGGCAGTTTTTCCAGCAAGCCCGGCCGGGATTGTTACCGCCAGAGGAAAAAAAGAACAGATCCTAACCGTATTTTCTGCAACGGCATTATAAAACCTCGTTAAAAGACGGGGTTTTTTTGTGAATCTGTCCTTGCTGTTTTCAAATCCCTTTGGCAAGGTGTATCTTTGGGGGGTAGTG
>CAYSLM010000048.1:0-14676 GCA_964431895.1 uncultured Aequorivita sp. | reverse complement strand
ACGTTTTGCATCTAAATATACCCTTAAGAAATACAGCGGTTTTTGTTGAATATAAAAATTTATTACAAACCACAAACCAGAACCGAAAGTATGAAACAAGAAACCATAAAATATATAAAATGCCTGGATTTGAAATTTTTGGCGCCGAGGAGCGCAAGCAAGTAAACGAAGTATTGGAAACCGGCGTATTGATGCGCTACGGTTTTGACGGTATGCGCAATGGCCGATGGAAGGCCAAGGAGTTTGAAACAGCCTTTGCCAAAAGGATGGACGCCAAGTATTGCCAATTGGTTTCCAGTGGTACCGCCGCCCTTACCGTCGCGCTTGCTTCTGCGGGGATAGGCGCGGGCGATGAGGTCATTATGCCCACGTTTACCTTTGTGGCCAGTTTTGAATCTATACTTGCATTGGGCGCCATCCCCATTTTGGTGGATATAGACGATACCCTCACCTTGGCTCCCAAGGCCGTGGAAGCGGCAATCACGCCAAAGACCAAATGCGTGATGCCCGTACATATGTGCGGTTCCATGGCAGATCTGGATGCCTTAAAATCCATTTGTGACAAACATAACTTAATCCTCCTGGAAGATGCCTGCCGGCCGTTGGTGGTACCTATGGCGGAAGAGCCCTGGGCAGTATTGGCCATTTGGGCTGCTTTTCCTTTGATTATGTAAAGACCATTACCTGTGGCGAAGGGGGTGCAGTGCTTACCAATAATGAAGAATTCGCCAAAAACGCAGACCATTATCAGGACCACGGCCATGACCACGTAGGCCATGACCGCGGTGCCGAAACGCATCCCTTTATGGGGTATAATTTTAGGATTTCAGAATTGAATGCTGCCGTAGGCCTGGCGCAGCTCGATAAGCTTGACGGCATACTCAAGCTGCAAAAGGAAAATTACACCATTATCCGTGAGGCCCTGTCGCGGGTGGATGGCATCACCTTTAGAAGGGTGCCCGAGGGAGGGGAGGAGAATTATTCGTTTTTGAGTTTTTTCCTGCCTACAGAGGAGTTGGCGAAAAAAGCCCATACCGCCTTGACCGCAGCGGGAATAGATGCGTGTTTTTATTGGTATAGCAACAATTGGCACTACATCAAAGGTTGGGAGCATCTGCGGAACCAAAAAAGTCTGGGCCCGCTTCCTTCTGAAGTAAGAAACCAGATGCAGGACCTAAACAATACCGATTTCTCGAAGAGCCACGCCGTAATGGGCCGTACCGTTTCATCCTTAATAAAAATAGGATGGAGCGAAAAACAGGTTAAGGATCGGGCAGAAGCGATGGCGAAGGTAGTGCAGTCTATAATTTAATACCTTATATATTCCGTAATCTCCAGGCCGTAACCAATCATGCCTACGCGCTTGGTCTGCTCGCTGTTAGAGATAAGGCGCAGCTTGTGGATTTTTAGGTCATGCAGTATCTGCGCCCCTATGCCAAAATCCTTGTTGTCCATGGCAATGCGCGGGGCCTTGGCCACCTCATTGGGCTTTTGGGCCTCTTTTAGTCCGCGAAGTCGGTTCAGCAGGTCCAGTGATTGGCTCTGTTGGTTGATAAAGACAATGGCCCCCTTGCCCTCCCTGTTGATGACGTTAAACATATCGTCCAGTTTCTTTTCGGCGTTATTGGTAAGTGCGCCCAGGATGTCGCTATTTACCAGGGTAGCGTTTACCCGTACGGGCACGGGTTCGTTTTCCTTCCAAGTGCCTTTGGTAAGGGCAAGGTGTATTTGGTCATTGGTGGTCTGTTTATAGGCCCGCAACCTGAACTTTCCAAAATTGGTGTTTAGGTCAAAGTCTTCCTTCTTTTCTATCAGGGAGTCGTGCTCCATGCGGTATTTTACCAGATCTTCAATAGAGATGAGCTTGAGATTGAACTTTTGGGCCACTTCCATCAATTGCGGAAGGCGGGCCATGGTGCCGTCCTCATTTAGGATTTCCACCAAAATACCGGCGGGTTTCAGTCCGGCCAGGCGGGCCAGGTCTATGGCGGCTTCGGTATGGCCGGTTCTTCGGAGTACACCGCCCTGTTTGGCGCGCAGCGGAAAAATATGCCCGGGGCGGCCCAATTCATGGCTTTGGGTATTGTCATCAACCAAGGCCTTGATGGTTTTGGCCCTGTCGTGAACCGAGATGCCTGTGGTGCAGCCGTGGCCTATTAAATCTACCGAAACGGTAAACTGGGTATGGTGCAGCACGGTATTGTTTTCCACCATCATCTGAAGGTCAAGGGCGTTGCAGCGTTCCTCGGTAAGGGGCGCACAGATGAGCCCCCGGCCGTGGGTGGCCATAAAATTGATCATTTCAGGCGTCACCATCTCTGCGGCGGCAATGAAATCGCCCTCGTTTTCGCGGTTTTCATCATCTACCACGATAACGACCTTGCCATTGCGGATATCCTCAATAGCTTCCTCAATGGAGTTGAGCTTAATGGAATCTGTATTCTGTGTGGAAATCATAATTTTCTTTCGGTGTTGCAAAGATATGAAATGTACGGCTGAAAAGGCGGCAGGCCAAAAGCCGATTGCAGAGGCATTATCGCGACTTCTTTTTGTCCTTTATCCCAAACCACCGTTGCAGGCGCTGCATAAAGGAATCGAGATCAAAGATGCCCTGGTCTGTAGTGGCGCGGTAGGTGAGCCAGATGCTCAAGGGAAACATGATCCACGTACTGAGCCAGGAAGCTATAAAGGGGTGCATGGTGCCATCCTCGGCACTGTTTTTGGCGAAAATCCCGATAAAGTGATAGGTAAGGAACAGCAGGATGGCCACTACCATGGGCAGGCCCATGCCGCCCTTTCTAATGATGGCCCCGAGGGGAGCGCCCACAAAAAAGAGAATGATACAGGCCACGCCCAATACATATTTTTCGTGCAGGGCAATCTCGGTCTTGTTGAGGCGGCGGGTTTTGTTCCTAAACTCCACTTTCTTTGCATCAACGGTCTGTAGGCTGCCCTTGGCATTGTTGAGGGCCAACTTTACGATTTGCAGTTTCTTGGTATTGTTGAAGATTTCGAGGATGGAATTCACGTCGGGTGGACTTACGGTATCGGCCACCTGGCCTTCCCTAAATTTTTCAACCCCGCTGCGGTAGTACATATTTTTGGTATAGGATTGAATATCAGTAGAAAAGCTTTCGGAAAGGGAATCGATCTCTACCTTCAGCTCGCTGATATTGTACATATTTTGGTTGTTGAGGTTGTTCTGCTTATCGATGTCCTTTTTGTTGAGTTCGGTAAGGTCAATATTGATGGCATACTCGCCGAAGGCACTTTTGGCAAACGGATCGCCGCGCTGTTTTTGGGGATTTGTGGCCTGTATATCTTCGTAATAATTGCCTTCCCGCAGAATGAGGGAGAGGGTATTGCTGTTTTCCTCACTGGCTATTTCGCCCGTCTTGGCGATGATGACTGTATAGTTGCCATTGGGCCGGTTCAGGTTTTTTTTATGGATGACCACATCCTCCAGAAACTGGCCTCGATCGCCGCTTTTCTTTTCCACCTTTATGTTGAAATCTTCGCCTATCTGGCCAAATTGACCTTCGGAAATAAACATGGAAGGTTTAAAGTGGGAGATGTTGCGCCGAAGGTTCTGCCATTTGTATTCCGAATAGGGAATCACGTTGTTGGCAAAAAAGAAAGCCGTGACCGATAGGATGATGATAAAGCCTATTACACTGCCCATAGCCCTTTGCAGGGAGATGCCGGTTGATTTCATGGCGGCAAACTCATATTTTTCGGCAAAGTTGCCAAATACCATGAGGGAGGTCACCAAAATGGTGAGCGGCAGCACCAGGGGAATAAGGCGGGGCGAAACATAACAAAGGAATTTCAGTACTATCCATACATCGAGGTCCTTTCCGGCCAATTCAGAAATATAGAGCCAGATGGTCTGCAGGACAAAGATGAACATCAAAATAATGAAGACGCTCACAAACGTCTTCAAAAATGCCGTGAGTATGTACCTGTCAAGTATTTTCACCTATTGGGATTATAGCCTGTTTATGTAATAGCCTTCTTTTTTGTATTTGGCTTCGTCAAAAGTAAACAAGGTTTTGGAAACCGGTTGGTTTGTCTTAAACGAATTTACCGTGAGGGTATATTTGGTGCCGTTGGCATCGGTCTGGATGAGCTTGTAGATGTGTTTGGTCTGCACGTCAATGCCCAGGAGGATGTCCTTGATCTCGGCCTTTGAGTCAATGGGGGTGAGCTTTACGTACTGTATTTTTCGGCCTTTTACATTTTGCACAATGTCCATTTTGGGAGTATAGCCCTTTTCATAGAAGGTGAGCATTTTGGAAGGGGTTATTTCCTTATCGTCCTTGGGGTTGAAGGCCGAAATGGTTACCTCCTCATCCTCGGGCACGATGGTATAGATGTTTTTTCCGTCGAAGATACGGGTGGTTCCCAACATATTGAGCACGTATTTGTCGCCTTGGAGGGTCACGTCGCCACGGGTTTCCTGTTTTACGTTTTCCTTGGAGTTGTTGAGGTTATACTTAAAGTCGATGGCAATATTGTCATAACTCTTTACCTTGTTTGATACTTCCCGCAACAGCGATTTGGCATCCTGCGCCTGGGAAAATGTGGTGATCAATAGGGCGAAAAGAAGAATGGGTAATTTTTTCATGGTATTTATCATTGATTTTTCTATGGTTCAAAATTCTCGCAGCAGCCAAAAGGAAGCTGGGACTATTATGGTTTGTAAAAATTTAATCATTGGCGCCGGCCTCATTTTCCAAAAGTTGGTTCAGGGCTTCTATGGTGGGCACCAGGACCTGCCGGGCCTTGCTTCCTTCAAATGGGCCTACGATTCCCGCGGCTTCCAATTGGTCAATAATCCGACCGGCGCGGTTATAGCCCAATTTCAGCTTTCGCTGCAAAAGCGACGCCGAGCCCTGCTGCGCGATGACCAGTACTTCGGCCGCCTCGCGAAAGAGCTTGTCGCGTTCCTCTATGTCATTATCAAGAGTTGTGCCACCTTCCTCGCCCTCGTATTCGGGCAGCAGGTGGGCATCGGGATAGGCTTTTTGCGACCCTATAAAGTCGGTAATATCAGCCACCTCGGGGGTGTCAACAAAAGCACATTGCAGGCGGGTGAGTTCATTGCCCTGGGTGTAGAGCATATCGCCCCGGCCTATAAGTTGGTCGGCCCCGGCGTTGTCGAGAATGGTTCGCGAATCAATCTTGCTGGTCACCCTAAAGGCGATGCGCGCGGGGAAGTTGGCCTTGATTATGCCCGTAATGACGTTTACCGAGGGGCGTTGGGTGGCTATGATAAGATGGATGCCAATGGCACGGGCCAGTTGGGCAAGGCGGGCAATGGGCGTTTCCACCTCTTTGCCGGCAGTCATGATAAGGTCTGCAAACTCATCTATAACCAGCACGATATAGGGCAAAAAGCGGTGGCCGTCATTGGGGTTGAGCTTACGGTTCTTAAATTTGGTGTTGTATTCCTTTATGTTGCGCACCATGGCGTCCTTGAGCAGGTCATAGCGCGCGTCCATCTCAATACAGAGCGAGTTGAGGGTGTTGATTACCTTGTTGGTATCGGTAATAATGGCCTCCTCGGTATCGGGCAGCTTGGCCAGGTAGTGCCTTTCAATTTTATTGAAAAGGGTGAGTTCCACTTTTTTCGGGTCAACCAGCACAAACTTGACCTCTGCCGGGTGTTTTTTGTAAAGAAGGGAAGTGAGCACGGCGTTGAGGCCCACCGATTTTCCCTGGCCCGTGGCCCCTGCCATGAGCATATGCGGCATTTTGGCCAGATCTACCACAAAGGTCTCATTGCTGATGGTCTTGCCAAAGGCAATGGGCAGCTCCATCTCGGCATTCTGGAACCTGGCGGAAGAAATCACCGAGCGCATGGATACCATCTTTGGATTTTTGTTGGGCACTTCAATCCCAATGGTGCCCCGGCCCGGGATGGGCGCAATAATGCGGATGCCCAAGGCTGAAAGTGACAGGGCGATGTCATCCTCAAGGTTCTTGATCTTGGAAATGCGGATACCGGCGTCGGGAACAATTTCATAAAGGGTAACGGTTGGCCCTACGGTAGCCGTAATCTTGGCGATGCCAATTTTATAATTGCTTAAAGTTTCGAGGATACGATTCTTGTTTTCCTCCAGCTCTTCTTGATCCAGGGTCACCGTGCCGCCCGAGGTGTGGTCGCGCAGCAGATCTATGCCGGGGAATTTGTAATTGCTCAACTCCAGTTTGGGGTCAAATTCGCCAAAGTCCTTTACCAATTTTGCGCTTAGGTCAATTTCCTCCTCTTCTTCCGCGGCCTGGGCTATCTCCATTTCCACATCGCCTTCGGTGTCTGTTTTTAGGATTATTTTTTCAGGGGGTTTAGGAGGTTGGGGTTTTCTCTCTATGGAAGGTGGGGATGGTTCGTCGTCATTTTCAACTTGAACTTCATCTTCAACTTCATTTTCCCTTTGCGTTACTGTTTTTTCAGCGGCGGGAGTTTCTTCCCGAAATTCTGAGGCAATCTGTTTTTTGGAAATCCTAAAGGCATTGATGGCCATTTCTGGCGTAAGCTTCAATCGCACTACCAGATATACTATAAGGATAAAGACCATGACCAGCATGGCGCCTATCAGGCCCAGGTAATCCTGCAGAAGATCATTGATTTCAAAACCGATGATGCCGCTAAAAATAGTGGTTTTTTCGCCAAAGAAGCCAAAAAACACAGAGATCCATAAGGCGAGCAATAGGCCCCAGAACCAGAATTTGACCAGTGGTTTTTTGGGATAATCGAAGAAATAATAGATGCCCGAAAGACAAACCAGAATAGCGAGGATGAGGGCTGAAATGCCCAAACCGTCATAGATAAAGAAGTGGGCCACATTGGCACCAAACTTATTGAGCCAGTTTTGGGTCTGTAGCTTGCGTTCGGTGAGTATGCCAATCTCACTTTGGTCTGCCTGCCAGGTAAAAAAATAGGAAACAAAGGAGAACAGCAGGGCCACGCCCAGCAAAAACAAAAAGCTACCCAAGATGATCTTCTGCTGTTTGGATAACGATAGGCTCAGTTTCCTGCGGGTTGGTTTTGAAGCTGTCTTCTTATTTTTGGCCATGAATGGAGCGGTTCACTTTTCAGCAAAAGTACAAATATCAGTGGGGAAAATTTCAAACTTCAAAAAAACAAAATACAAATGGGTTGCAAAAGCCAATATTTTAGCGATAGCGAATAATGGGGGGCAATTAAAAAATATCACACCCGCCTGCCAGACGGGCAGGTTCCAAACCCTAATCCTGATATCTAATGTATAAAGTCTAATGGCTAAAGCCTACTGAAAGGCCTTAGGTATTTGGGAAGTGGAACCGTATCAAGAGTTCCTCCTCCTTTCGCCACCGCACCCAGCCCTTTCCCACAGGACGGTGGTTTTCATCGCTCAGTACAAGTTGTAGCCAGCTGTCAGTTACTTTCAAGGGCGTTAGATATTTAAAGGAAAGGTGCACCTGGTCTGCCAGAGGGCTTGGATAAATTTTTGGGTTCGGACTTTCGTCGGGAAGCTCGATATTGGGAAGCCTAAGGATAAATTCTGGCCAAAATAAAAGTTCTCCCGAATATTTGTTGAAATAGGCCGTTTGCCCGGTTTTTGAATTTACCTCTACTTCCACGAAATCTCGGCCCACGCTTTCTACTTTAAAATAAAAAATTCCGAAGGAAAGGTTCATGGCTGCTGGCCAGAGCCAGGGTGGCGCAGAAATTAGGGTAAAATCACCAAATTGGTCACGGCCAAGCGCTAGGCTATCGGCAGGGGAATGTTCCCTTATGGATTTTTCGGGAGTGATGTTTTGATAGAAGAAAAAAGTGGGATGTTGATAGAAGTTGGGTATAAAATAGCCCAAACCTGTGGCTTCAAATTTGGTTCGGATTTGGAAAGGAAATTCCTCGTTTGAAGAAGAATACACCATCCCGATGGTTTTGGAATGGTCTGAAGACGGAGATTGTTGATATTCCTGGTTTTCCTTTGCCTCCTTTCGCTGAAGGTAACGGTAATGGGTTATTCCATAGGCCAGCAGGATCAAGGCGAATAATATGATATTGGCATAGATGATATATTTATGCGGAATAAGACCGGCAATAAAAAAAGAGGCCAGAAAGGCCACGCCCCCGAACAATATGCCATATCCCAAAACAATGGCCCCGCCGGCCAGGCCTTGTCCTTTTCCGGCGTCAATAAGGGCGGCAAAATAGAGCCCGAGGAAAAAAAAACCCACCAACATCAGTAAGTAGAAGGCGAGCCGGGCGGGTTTGAAAAAGTTTTTCATATCCTGAAATTTTAAGCAAACAAATTGTAGGTTATCAACAGTTTTCCGTCCTTTTTCCAGCGTATCCATCCTTTGCCCGTTACGGTACTGTAATCTTCTGCCAGTATTTCCACTTCCATCCAATCGCCCATGACGTAACGCGCCCGGAAGTGGGACGGTATTGCCACGCGCCCTGCGGTTTTTATCAGTGGATTGTCGTACACTTTTTGGTTTTTATCTATAAATTCCACCGAGTGGCAATTCAGGAAAAACTGGCTCCAAGTAAGAAAGTTTCCTTGCCAGGCACTTACATAGGAGGTTTTTCCTGTTTTCTCATTGATGATTATTTCGTGAAAGTCACACCCCAAACGTTTTACCTTCAGCAAAAAAAGCCCATAATCAAGCTTTTCGATAAAGGGTTTAAAACCCTTGGGGGTATGGCCTAGGCCATCCACGTGGTTGGCATACCTTTTTGTAAAGATGATACTGTCTATGGGCTGTGCCTGGGTACCTGCTCGGCTGTTGGGAATATCGTATAGGTAAAGCGGGTTGCCCATTTGGGTATTGGGCGAAAAGAAACCTTCGCCCAAATCCTGCCCGAGTACCATAAAACCATGCGTCAAGGCAATGGCGAGCAGCCACAGGTTTTGTATGGATAATAGGTAATCCATCTCTCAGAAATTTACCGTTTTGGTGGTTGTGGCCGCTTTTTTTATTTCCATTGGAAAAGTCTGCGGTTTTCGGTCCTTGTAATTGCCCAAGGGAACCATTTTTACTGAATAGGAGCCAGGATTGAGCAAAAATTCCTTTTCGCGGTTATAGGTTCTTCCGCCGGCCACGTTTTTGCCCGTGGCGGCATCATCTATGGTTACCACACTGTCAATATAGTTGCCGTCGACCTTGGCGTGGATACTGGCCGTACCGGTGGTAAAATCATACGCAATGGGTTGGGTGGCGCCGCCCGATACGGTCACATTTTTGAGTTCGGTATTGGTCGCCAGACCTTTCATATCTCCCAGGGCTTGAATGGAAACCGTGTAAACCCCGGGGTTGACCTCTACTTCCTTGGGTTGATTATAGGTGCGAAGCCCGGCGGCGATGTTGCCGTTTTGATCTATTATTTTTACCATACAATCCCAATTGGAGCCATTGTTGGTAGTGGTGATTTTTATTTTTCCTCCGTCGAAACTGACGGTCTTATGGGCCATTTTGTCTTGGTAGCTTTCAATGCCGTAAACGGTAATCGGTTTAACGTCACTTCCTTCCAGGGGGCTCACCTCAAAGCTATATTTGCTCGGTGGCAGATAAAAATAGGCCGTATCGCGGTAGGTGCGTACACTTATGGGCTGGCGTTTGGCTACCACGTCATAAGCCTTGACCAGGGCATCTATAGGCTTGCCGTTTTTTACGGCATATACCGAAACATTTCCCTTGGGCTTGTCCACAGTTTCGGCCGTGGCTTCGTTCAGCACTTCACCCAAACCGCTGGCATCGGCGGCATCGTAGTAGCGACCGTCACCAGCCTTTGCGGCGCATTCCAGCTGTTGGGTTTCGCCTTCTTTTAGTCCGAAACCGATAATATGCAGCTTAAAATCTATGCCCTCCTTCTTTGCTGCGGTTACTACCTCGCAAATATTTCCGTTGCACGATTCAATGCCATCCGTGACCAAGATTATGGTGGCTTTCTTTTTTGATTTTCGCAAACCGTCAATTACCTGGGTGGCAGAGTAGGCCAGGGGCGTCATTCCTAGGGGTTTTATGTTTTGAAGGGAAGCGGTGATCTGGCTTTTGGAGCTATTGTCCATGGAAACGAGGGTCTCTACGTCCTTGCAATCGCCTTTTTTTCGATGACCGTAGGCTACCAAGCCCACGTTCTGGTTGGCCGGAAGTTTGCCAACCGCATTGGATAGTACGTCGGTAGCTATTTCCATTTTTGTCTTGCCCTGAATCTGGCCCCACATAGAACCGCTGGCATCATAGATAAAAATGATGGGAGACGGGCTTGAAGGGAGGACGGTGTTTTGGGACTGGGCCGGGAAACAAAGAAATAGGGCGCAAAAAAATAAAGCTAAATGTTTCATAATCAATTGGTTTGGTTGCAATAAATTTACTGATTTTTTTTCAGAAATAAATTTACAAGTCCTTGCAATTGATTTCAATTACCCGTTTGGGTGGTTTTATGCTTTAATAAATTTCAAAAAGGGAAAGTCTATTGAAATATGATTAAAACTTCGGAATATAAATGATACATCCTACTGCTACGGCAGCAAGGGCGGCAAAGAACACTGCCCCGGCGGCTACATCTTTTATAAAGCCTATTTTGTTGTGGAAGTCGGGATGCACAAAGTCGGCTATTTCCTCGGCGGCGGTATTGAGTCCTTCTACGCTTAGGACAAGCCCGATGGCGAGGATTTGGAGCATCCACTCTACCGCAGAAATTTCAAAGTAGAAACCCGCTACGGTCATGACCATGGCAATGGCCACCTGTACCTGTACGCTGGCCTCATGGCGAATGAGGAGCCAGGCTCCCTTTAGGGCATAGCCACCGCCCTTGATGCGCTTTCCCAAGAATGTATGCCACATTATAGTAACGGTTTTAGGGCAGATAGGTAATCTGGCTCATCGCCAATATTGGGAACCTGTTGGCTGTGGATGACTTTCCCATTTTCGTCCAGGACCACCACAGCGCGGGAGTGAAGGCCGCGCAAGGCACCGCTTGTCATTTCCACGCCATAGTTTTTTCCGAAGTTGCCGCGAAAGTCAGAAAGGTTGGTGACGTTCTCAAGGCCTTCGTCGTCAACAAAACGCTTTTGGGCAAAGGGAAGGTCTTTTGAAATACATAGCACTTTGGTATTCTTGAGGCCGGTGGCCTTTTCGTTGAACTTCCGCACCGAGGTGGCGCAAACATTGGTGTCAATACTGGGGAAGATGTTCATCACCACACGGGAGCCTTTAAAGTCTGACAGTTTTTTGGAAGTCAAATCCTGGGCGGTGAGGTCAAAGTCTGGGGCGGTCTCGCCCGTTTTGGGCAAGGTGCCCATGGTTTCTACACTATTATCGCCAAGTTTTATGGTTGCCATATTGTTAAGTTTTAAATTTGAACTCCAAAGATACGGATTCAGGATTGCTTTTTGAGCATGCATTTTGCCTTACAACAAAAACCCCCTTTACCGAA
The DNA here is from genome assembly GCA_964431895.1 of uncultured Aequorivita sp. GTDB lineage: Bacteria > Bacteroidota > Bacteroidia > Flavobacteriales > Flavobacteriaceae > Aequorivita. The sequence continues at coordinate 3,242 of CAYSLM010000048.1, read as the reverse complement.
GGTTGGCAAAGGGGGTTGTACATTAATCTAAAAAATCAAATTATGAACCTATCGGTCTATGGAGCCGAGCACTTTTTGGGCAAAAGCATTTGCCGCATCGCGTTCGGGCATACCGTCTTCTATCATTTTGTGGACTTCTACCGCTCCGCAGAGGTTGGTGATAAGCTCGCCTATCACGTCCAGTTCCTCGTCGGTGATTCGGTTGTATTCGCTGAACGATTCCAGGACCTCAATGCAGTTTTCCAACTGCGCCGTGGAATTATTGCGCTGCAGGTGTCTAATTACCGGTAACTTCATCTACGAGTTCTTTTAATAGTTCAAATTTATTGGTCTGTACCTGGTTGACCAGTTCACCATTTTTAAAAGTGGCGAAGGTAGGCAGGTTATCTACGTTTGCCATTTTCCGGCTTTCGGGAAATTTTTCGGCATCTACCAACACAAACGTAAATCCATCAGTCTCGGTGGCAAGTTTTTTAAACTTGGGTTTCATCATCCTACAGTTGCCGCACCATCCGGCCGAAAACTGTACCACCACATCCTTATCGTCTGCAATGAGTTGTTGCAGGCTGTCGTCCTTCAGTTCCAACATCATGGCTTAATGGCTTAGGTAACTTGCTACGCCTTCGCGGGTTGCCTTCATGGCTTCCTTGCCTTCTTCCCAGTTTGCGGGGCATACCTCGCCTTTTTCCTGTACGTGGGTGTAGGCATCGATCAAGCGGATGTATTCATTTACGTTACGGCCCAGGGGCATATCGTTTACACTTTCGTGGAAGATTTTTCCATCCTCATCAATAAGGTAGGTAGCGCGGTAGGTAACGTTGTCGCCCTCCACGGTGTAAAGGCCGGTTTCCTCATCATATTTTTCGTTGGAAATGTCCAAGATTCCAAGGGCATTGGCAAGGTTGCGGTTGCTGTCAGCAAGTAGCGGATAGGTAACGCCTTCAATACCGCCATCGTCTTTTGCGGTATTCAACCAGGCAAAGTGTACTTCGGGCGTATCACAGGACGCACCGATAACGATAGTATTGCGGTCCTCAAATTTTGAAAGGGCTTCCTGGAAGGAATGAATTTCTGTTGGACATACATAGGTGAAATCTTTTGGGTACCAGAAAAGCAATACTTTTTTGTTGTTTTTCTTGGCTTCTTCCAATACGTTGACCTTAAAAGTATCGCCCATTTCGTTCATGGCGTCTACTGAAAGGTTTGGGAATTTTTTTCCTACTAATGACATAATGTAATATATTTTTTGGGTTACTAATTTTCTATTGCAAAGATAGCAAGTACTTGTTTTAAAACGGGTGAAGCCGAATGTATAAATCTATAAAACGATAGATTTTGACAATAGGTTAAATTTTTAACAATAGAAAAATGTTATCGAATAAATTTATGTCTTTATGGGCGAGGCCAATTCCCTGATCTTGATGCGGAAGGCTGCAAACAGTAAGGTCATAAAGGGGCTCAGCCAGTTGAAGATGGCGTAGCCCGCATAATGGAGCGTATCAACCCCCAAAACGCCGCTATGGTAGGCGCCGCAGGTATTCCAAGGAATGAGCACCGAGGTTACCGTACCGCTGTCTTCCAGGGTTCGCGAAAGGTTTTCCGGAGCCAGGCCTTTGTCCTTAAAGGCCTTGGCGTACATCTTGCCGGGAATGACGATGGCCAGGTACTGGTCGCTTGCGGTTACGTTTAGGGCCAGGCAGCTCACCACCGTGCTGGCAAAGAGGCCGAAGGTAGTGTGGAACAATTTTAACAAAGCTTTACTGATGGCTGCCAGGGCCCCAATGGCATCCATTATACCGCCAAAAGTCATGGCGCAAAGGATGAGCCAGATGGTGTTGAGCATCCCGCTCATGCCCCCTGAGGAAAAAAGGTCTTTTAAAGCCTCATTTTCAGTAGGGATGGCGCTGTCAACGGTTATAGCATTCATAATCCCTTTGTAGCCATTGGCAAAGCTTAGACTTTCACCACCGCCAAGGGACGCTACGATATTGGGCTGAAAAATCAGGGCGGCAAGGGCACCCAGAAGGGTCCCGATCAAAAGGGCGATAAGGGGGGGTGTTTTTTTTACGATAAGGATAATGACCACAACGGGTACCAGGAACAACCATGGGCTCACGTTGATGGATTCCTTTACGGCGGCGAGGATAAGATGGGTGTCGGCAACGCCCGTGGTATCCATATTCAGTCCGATGATAATAAAAACGATCAAAGTTACTATCAAGGTTGGGGTGGTGGTGTATAGCATATATCGAATGTGGGTAAAGAGGTCGGTGCCGGCCATGGCAGGGGCAAGGTTGGTGGTATCGCTGAGGGGTGAAATCTTATCGCCGAAATAGGCGCCCGAAAGTATGGCTCCGGCGGTCATCCCCACAGAGATATCCAGCGCATTGGCAATCCCTACCAGCGCGATGCCGACCGTAGCAGAGGTTGTCCAGCTACTGCCTGTGGCCACGGAAATAATGGCGCAAATGATAACGCAGGAGGCCAAGAATATCGTGGGGTTTAAAATTTGCAGGCCGTAATAAATCATGGTCGGGATCACGCCACTGATAAGCCAGGTGCCGGCCAGGGCGCCTACCATCAAGAGGATCAAAATCGCGCCGGCGGTAGATTTTATGTTTATGGCCACCTCTTCCAGCATCTGGTCAAAACTCACCTTGTTGAAAAACCCAACGATGGCCGCTACGGCCCCGCCCATTAAGAGGATAAACTGGTTGCTCCCGCTAAGGGCATCATCGCCGTAGGCATAAAACACATTGTAAAAGAGCATCCCGATAAGGGCAAAGACGGGGATAAGCGCCTCCCAGATATTCAGTTCCACATTTTCTACAACCGGTTCATTTTTGGGATCGGAGGGCTTAATTTCCTGGCTTTGCATAGGGAGGGTTTAATTTTGGAATGTAATGTTACGATTTTGTGAAAAGGTTTGCAAATTTTAGATAAAACTGTTTGGGGTTTTTGGTTGTATGGGGTTTGGGGGTTGTGGCAATCTTGAACTTGAACTTGCATTTAAACTTGAATTTGAACCTTAGTTTGTATCGGGAGGGAGGTCTTTGGGTTTTTAGTGGGTAGTCTTTGGTTGGTGGTCTTTTGGATGTTGACGGTTGCGGAGGGCAATTTGGCCATTGCAGTAAGCTAAAGAAACAATTCCGGCTGGCGCTGGCGCCCTTTCTTGGTTTGCGTAAGGATGGGCAATTGCATGGCCGGATGGTGCAGTTGTTTACGAGGATCAAGGATATGGA
>CAYSLM010000047.1:0-18926 GCA_964431895.1 uncultured Aequorivita sp. | reverse complement strand
CGTTTGAAACTACATTTTTATAGGCCACGTCGTCAAATATCATGGTGGCAATGGCGTGGAGGGTATAGAACCAGCCACGGGTTTGGTCAACACCTTCGGCAATAAAATCGGCCTTGCGCCAGGTTTTTTCAACCTTCTCTTTATTTTCAAAAGGGTAGTGCCACTGGGCGTAGGGCATGCTGCCACTGTCAAACCAGACGTCTATCAGGTCGGCCTCGCGCTTCATGGGTTTTCCGCTGGGCGATACCAGGGTGATGCCGTCCACAATGTTTTTGTGAAGATCGACCTTTGCATAGTTTTCTTCCGAAAAATCGCCGGGAGTGAAGTCTTTAAAAATATCCTTTTCCATAAATCCGGCAGCTACGGCTTTTTGCATTTCGGCCTTTAGCTCTTCCACAGAACCTATGATAAGCTCTTCCTTGCCATCCTCTGTCCTCCAGATGGGAAGCGGTATGCCCCAATAGCGGGAGCGGGACAGGTTCCAATCGTTTGCATTTGCAAGCCAGTTGCCGAAGCGGCCTTCGCCGGTGGCTTTTGGTTTCCAGTTTATTTCTTTGTTCAGTTCAAACATACGGTCGCGGAACTCGGTCACTTTTATAAACCAAGAATCTAGCGGATAATATAGAATGGGCTTGTCTGTACGCCAGCAATTGGGATAGCTGTGCAAATATTTTTCAACCTTGAAGGCCTTGTTTTCGGTCTTCAGTTTAATGGCGATTTCCACATCAACCGATTTTTCGGGAGCCTGGCCCTCGTCGTAGTATTCGTTTTTTACGTACTTGCCTGCCAGTTCCTTCATTTCAGGCCTGAATTTTCCTTGCAGGTCTACCAACGGGACCAGGTTGCCATTTTGATCTTTCACCAGCATGGGCGGCACTTCGGGTTTGGCTTCCTTGGCCACCTTGGCATCATCGGCACCAAATGTTGGGGCGGTATGCACAATGCCCGTACCGTCTTCGGTAGTGACAAAATCTCCGGAAATTATCCTAAAAGCATTTTCGGGATGCTGGTAGGGCTGGGCATAATCCAGCAGTTGTTCGTAATGTATTCCCAAAAGATCGGAACCCTTAAATTCCTTGGCTACAAAGTAGGGGATTAGTTTGTCGCCTTGGGTATAGGCCTCCAGTGCCTCCTCATTGGGCTTTTCTTCATATTTTCCCGCAAAGAGGTTGCCAACCAGGTTTTTTGCCAGCACCACATTGATGGGCTGAAAGGTGTACTGGTTATATGTTTTTACAAGTACGTAGTCAATCTTGGGCCCTACGGTAAGGGCAGTATTGCTGGGGAGGGTCCAGGGGGTGGTGGTCCAGGCCAAAAACCAGATATCGTTTGATTCTTCGGCCAATATATCGGGCAGGGTATCTGGAACGGCTTTAAATTGGGCCACTATGGTAGTATCGGTGATGTCCTGGTAGGTTCCGGGCTGGTTGAGCTCATGCGAGCTAAGCCCCGTGCCTGCCTTGGGCGAATAGGGCTGTATGGTGTAGCCTTTGTACAACAGGTCTTTGTTGTAGATTTGCTTGAGAAGCCACCAGACGGTTTCCATATATTTGGGCTCGTAGGTAACGTACGGATCGTCCATATCTACCCAATAGCCAGAGCGTCGCGTGAGGCTGTTCCAGACATCGGTATAGCGCATAACGGCTTTTTTGCAGGCGGCGTTGTATTGTTCAACAGAGATTTTCCTGCCGATGTCTTCCTTGGTGATACCCAGTTCTTTTTCCACGCCCAGCTCAATGGGAAGGCCGTGGGTGTCCCATCCGGCCTTTCGGTCTACCCTAAAGCCTTTCTGGGTCTTGTACCTGCAAAAAATATCCTTGATGGCCCGGGCCATAACGTGGTGGATTCCCGGAAGCCCGTTGGCCGACGGCGGGCCCTCAAAAAACACAAAAGGTTCTGCCTTATCCCTTATGGCAATACTTTTTTCAAAAATATGCTCCTTCTCCCAAAAATCAAGTACTTCCTCTGCCACTTTGGGAAGATCCAAACCGTTGTATTCCTTAAATTTCGTGCTCATAATGTGCGGGTTGCAATAAAGTGTGCAAAAGTAAGGTTTTTTTAAAGAAATTAATACGGTCTGGCCGTATCAAGAATTCATACAGTTACAAAAAAACAAGCGCCGGCTTTTTGTACTAAAAACCGGCGCTTTATCAAATTTATGCTGCTTTTTATCGTGAAAAGCGCAAGTCTTGGGTGATGACAACTGTGCTATTGCCTTCGGTATATGTGGTTTCGGAAAATATTTGCATTTCAGTAGGGGTGTACACCGTAATATCAAAAACGGTTGGTTCGCCTTCAGATGGTGTAATGGTCAACTTCTTGCTGGAGGGGTTCAGCGTATAGGTGCCCGAGCCCATTTCGGCGGCGGCGTCGTGAATCACCGGATCATCGGTTTGGGTGCTGCCATCTGGGTTTATGGTGGTCTGCACCGTGGTATAATACCCGCTTACGGAGAAAGTGCCATCGGCATTGAAAACAGCGTTTACATTCTGAAAGAGGGTTCCCTTCAACGTGGTGGTAGATGTGGAGGTTGAGCCGTTGGTAAAGGTGATGGTCTCCACCGACTTAAATTCCAGGAAATTCATGGAATAACTGCCCACAAAGTTGGTTCGGGTGAGTTCATAAGGGGGCTCCGGGTTGTTGTCGTCATCCTTGTTGCAGGCCAGGGCAGTAACGAGAACGACAAATAAGAAGATTGGTTTTAGGATTTTCATAGGTTTTTGATTTTTTTTTGCGAATATATGCCATTTTAACAAACAAACGTTCAGGCCTGCATAATATTATTATTCGCAAGGGGGATCGTCACCGTATTTTTAAAAAACTACCTGTGGCCGCTTTTGTTTTCTTGGCAAAAGTTGGTTTTTCGGCTCAAATTCCTCCTCTTAGTGCAAAGGTATCTTTATATTTGCGGATAATTTTTAAGGGTTTCTTCCCAATTGGGCATCATGATTTTGAATACTGCTTTTTTTCCTTCAAATTTGATGTTTTTTTAGAATTTCATTAATTCCTTCAGCAATGAAAAAAATATTTCTCCTTTTTCTTTTAGCAACAGTATCATTGGCTTCGGTGCAGGCGCAGATTCTTGATCCGGTAAAATGGACCACCAGTGTAAAAAAAATATCCGACACCGAATACGACCTGATATCAAAAGCCGCTATCGAGGACAAATGGCATCTGTATTCACAGGAAGTACCCGACAACGGACCGCTGCCCACCAACCTTACCTTTGAGGAAGACAGTGCCTATAAATTGGTTGGAAAGGCCAAGGAAAGCGAGGGGCATACCCTGCATGACCCCGTGTTTGATATGGTCATCACCTTTTTTGAAAACAGCGCCACCTTTACCCAGCGCATAAAACTTACCGGCGATAAGGGAACCACGATAAAAGGCGAGGTAGAGTTTATGGTATGCGATGATACCCGCTGCCTGCCACCCAGTTATGTTGACCTGGTCTTCCAGATTCCCGATCCGGGGAAATCGGTCACCGAGGTAACCACAGATGATACTGCCGAGACCGGTACGGAAGCCGTAATCGATAACGATGGGGGCGGCGTTCCCATCATTGAACAGACCCACGTATTGCAGGATAGCGTGCCCGCCGCCGAAGCATCACAGGCTGCGGTAAAGCAGACCAAAAAACAAGAGAACAAAGGCTTGTGGACTATTTTTGTTGTGGCTTTTCTCTTTGGGTTTACCGCCCTTCTCACTCCTTGTGTTTTCCCTATGATCCCCATGACGGTCAGTTTTTTTACCAAGCAGAGCAAGTCAAAGGCTACCGGCCTTAGGAACGCGCTCATCTATGGTCTGGCCATAATTGTGATCTATGTGTTTTTGGGTGCTATTGTTACCGCCATTTTTGGTGCCGATGCGCTGAATGCGCTTTCTACAAACGTATGGTTCAATATTATTTTCTTCCTCCTTATCATCTTTTTCGCCTTTTCATTTTTGGGGGCTTATGAAATTACCCTGCCCAGCTCCTGGGCTACCAAGGCCGACAAGCAGGCCGATAGGGGCGGGATGATAGGCATATTTTTTATGGCCCTGGCCCTGGCCATTGTCTCCTTTTCGTGTACGGGCCCCATTATTGGCTATTTGTTGGTCGAGGCGGCCTCAAAGGGTGGCATTGCACCTTTTGTGGGCATGTTCGGTTTTTCGTTGGCACTGGCCTTGCCTTTTGCCCTCTTTGCCGCCTTTCCGGGTTGGATGAATTCCCTTCCAAAATCGGGCGGCTGGCTCAACACCGTAAAGGTATTTTTAGGGTTTTTGGAATTGGCCCTGGCCTTCAAATTTCTGTCTAATGCAGACTTGGTGCTCCAGCTTCATTTTCTCGAGCGGGAGGTTTTCCTGGCCATATGGATCGCCGTTTTTGGGGCACTGGCCCTTTATCTTTTCGGAAAGATACAATTGCCGCACGACTCCCCGGTAAGCCATATTTCGGTGGGACGGCTCAGCCTTGGGTTGCTGGTGCTGGCCTTTACCATTTATCTGGTCCCGGGACTTTGGGGCGCCCCGCTCAAGTTGATTAGCGGTTTCCCGCCTCCTATGCAGTACAGCGAGTCTTCCTACGGCGTGGGATACACTAAGTTGAGCGATGGCGCTGGCGTGTCTGCCCAAATGGAATTTCCCGAAGGGGCACATCTGGGGCCACAGGACATCTTGGCCTTTGACGATTATGATACCGGCCTTGCCTATGCCAAAAAGGTGAACAAACCCGTGTTGATAGACTTTACCGGTTTTGCCTGCGTAAACTGCCGAAAAATGGAAGAACGCGTATGGAGCGAACCAAAAATCCTCAAGCTGTTAAAGCAGGATGTGGTTCTCATCTCGCTTTATGTTGATGACAAGCGGCCCCTGCCCAACGGGGAGGAACTGGAATCGAAGATATCTGGAAAGAAACTGCGCTATATTGGGCAGAAATGGAGTGAGTTCCAAATCCTGAAATATGAGGCCAATGCACAGCCTTTTTACGTGCTTATGGACCACAATGGCGAAAACCTGATAGAGCCCATAGGGTACACGCCCGACGCCGATGAATATTATGCCTGGCTTCAAAAAGGGATAGATGCTTTTGAAAAATAGCCGCCACAACGGTCTGTTTTTTAAGCATATTGGTTAACTTTAGTTGAATTTTTTAAACGGGGTAGATGATGGTTTCTTCAAAAAATATTTCGGAAAAACGAGAAACGGCCACTGATCTGGAAGGGTATTTTGAAACTTTCCGAAACAATATAGTGGGTATTGACCAGGATTTTGAATCCCCTTTCGGAAGAAAAAAAATAATCTATACAGACTGGACCGCCAGTGGCCGCCTTTACGCTCCCATTGAAAAAAAGTTATGGAATGATTTTGGTCCCTTTGTGGCCAATACCCATACCGAGACTTCGGTTACGGGCACGGCCATGACCAAGGCTTACCACGTGGCCCGAAAAATCATCAAAAAACACGTGGGCGCCAATGACCACGATGTGCTCATTACCTGCGAAAGCGGGATGACCGGGGCCATCAATAAGTTTCAGCGCATTCTGGGGTTAAAGATTCCGGAAAACATAAAACCGCACACCCAAATTCCGGATGAAATCAGGCCAGTGATCTTTGTCACGCATATGGAGCACCACAGCAACCAGACCTCTTGGTTGGAGACCATTGGGAGTGTGGTGGTAGTGCCGCCCAACGATGAGGGCTTGGTCTGTCTGGATACTTTTTCGGCAACAGTTGAAAAATATGCAGACCACCCCATAAAAATAGCGGCGGTAACAGGTTGTTCAAACGTGACGGGCATTCAGACGCCCTATCACCAAATAGCCCAATTGATGCACCGCAACAACGGCCTTTGTTTTGTTGATTTTGCCTGCTCGGCACCTTATATCGCCATTGATATGCACCCAAAGGAAGAAGGGGCCCATCTGGATGCCATTTTCTTCTCGCCCCATAAATTTTTGGGAGGCCCAGGATCCAGCGGCGTACTTATCTTCAACAACAACCTTTATAAAAATACCATCCCAGACAATCCCGGCGGTGGTACCGTGTCCTGGACCAATCCCTGGGGAAACCACAAGTATATTGATGACATTGAAACCCGTGAGGATGGCGGTACGCCCGGCTTTTTGCAAACCATTCGCACGGCACTTTCCATACGGCTAAAGGAGCAAATGGGGGTTGCCAATATCCTGCGGCGCGAACACGAAATACTGGATATTGTCTTTGACCGGCTCGACCAGATTCCAAACCTGAAGATGCTTGCTCCCAATACCCGTAACCGGCTAGCGGTGATCAGTTTTTATATTGAAGGGCTCCATTTCAATCTGGGAGTAAAATTGCTCAATGACCGCTTTGGCATCCAGACCCGCGGTGGCTGCTCCTGCGCGGGCACCTATGGCCATTACCTGCTTCATGTGGACCAAGAAACATCAAATAGTATAACCTGTGAGATCAACGAGGGCAACCTCACCCATAAGCCCGGCTGGATCCGTATGTCCCTGCACCCCACAACCACCAATGCCGAGGTGGAATATGTGTGCAACGCCATTCAACAATTGGCCGAAAACTTCCGCCAATGGGGCGAGGAATACCAATACAACCCAAAAAGCAACGAGTATTTCCACCCAAAGGAAGCCGATCTGGATGACATGATGGATAAATGGTTTACTTTTGAGAAAGTAGGCGAGTGACAAACCGACCAAAATTTGAAAAAACCAACATTTTACTTTTTCCTTCTCTTTTCCATAGCGGGATGGGCGCAGGACTATGTAGATCTTGTGCGGTTGGGATATGGACAAACCTTCAACAATGATTTTGAAGGTACCCACAACAGCACCCAGGTCACTTCCGTGGAAGCGGGGCTTACCCTGCCCATTGTCATAAATGAGAACCATGCTTTTGTGACGGGAGCGGAGTTTAGCAACAACCGTCTGCAGCTTTTTCCCCAAACGGGGTTTACCGATCTTTACAGTACCACATTAAAATTGGGGCTGGCCAGTACCTGGTCTGAAAAATGGAGCACTACCCTTGTGTTGCTGCCCAAATTGGCTTCGGATTATAAAGATATTTCTGGAGACGATTTGTATGTAGGCGGCATTGCCCTCCTGAAATTGAAACGAAACGAAAACCTCAAATACCGTTTTGGTATATACGCTACCCAGGAAGCTTTTGGCATGTTTACCACGCCCATTCTGGGATGGTATTACCTAAGCCCCAACCAGCGGTTTGAAATGGACATGAGCCTGCCCATTGCTGCCGACGTGAGCTACAAGTTCGGCAGCCTGAGCCTAGGGCTCGATTACTTCGGAATAGGGCGTAGTTTTAATGTGCATTACGTTAACGGCCCTACCCTCTATGCCGATCTTAGTTCGTTGGAATTTGCCACCTATCTTCAATTTAATGCCCTTGAGGAAACGGTACTGTTGCGCGCAAAGTTGGGCTATGCCAGCAATGATTATGAGATGTACCGGCAAGGCGATAAAATGGATCTTGGGGTATCTGCCTTCAGTTTTGGCGATGATCGCACCCAGTTGAACCCTTCCATAAATGGCGGTGTTTTCCTGAAATTCGAAGCCATATATAGGTTCCATCTAAAGAAGAAACCCATTTCCCCGCCCACTGGGATAGAGCCGCAATAAAAGAATCTCTCATTGCCCTGCTTCAACCCTTGTGATTTTCAGACAACTTAAAAGTCTTCTCCATTTTTCAATCGGGGAAATTTGGCACTTATTTTTTAAAAGTCATATCTTTAGGTTATGGAAAGAAGCTGTGTAGAGTGCGGAAATAGAATCAGGGGTCGGGCCGACAAGAAATTCTGCAGCGACTCCTGTAGGAATACGCATAACAATTCCCTCAACAAGGATACGCGCAACCTGATCCGCAATATCAACAATTGCCTTCGGAAGAACTATCGCATCCTGGAGAGGCTCAATCCGGAAGACAAAACCAAGACTACCAAGGACAAACTGCTGCGGCTGGGTTTCAGTTTTGACTACTTCACCAGTACCTACACCACCAAATCGGGCTCTACTTATTACTACCTTTACGATCAAGGCTATCTTCCGCTGGACAATGATTTTTATCTTTTGGTAAAAAAAGATATCAATTAAAAACCTAGCCTTGCTTCTTTCGCCGCCAAGGATCTGCTCTCCCATGGAATTTGGCAAATCCTTATGCATTATCTAACAGACTTTTAACCCACACTGCAAGGCATAAAAGGTATCTTTACTCCCAACAAACAAAAACCTTTATTATGAAAAAGACAAACATTTTAATAGTGTTGACGCTGTTTTTCGGGGTCACGCTTTTCGCCCAAAATGCAGACGACAAAAAAGTAATCGCCGATGCCCAAAAGGCCAAGGCCGCTTTCCTTGAGGCCAATCCGCAATTGCAAAAGTACTTTGATGACGCCAAGGCCTATGCTATATTCCCCAATGTGGGCAAAGGTGCCATTATCGTGGGCGCCGCCTCTGGCAACGGGGCCGTTTATGAGCGGGGCGTACTTGTAGGGATGGCCAATATGAAACAGGTTGACGTAGGCGCACAGATAGGTGGCAAAGCCTATAGCGAAGTTGTTTTCCTAAAAACCGATAAGGCCGTCCAGGCTTTTATGGACGATGATTTCCGCTTCGGTTCAAACATTTCCGCTGTGGCGGCAAACCAAGCTCCGCCTTCGCTCAATGTAACCTATACCGATGGGGCCGCGGTCTTTACCTTGCCTAAGGAAGGCCTAATGGCAGAAATTTCGATAGGTGGCCAGCGATTCGATTTTGAGGATTTCGATTAATCCTGCGTAAAATTTTTTGAAAACAAAGAAACCGTTTCAGATCTGAAAACATGTGAAACGGTTTTTTTTGTGGAAAGAAACGCCTTGTTATTTCCACCCCGCAGACGCCAACACAGCCGAAAGCACACCATATTACGGGCCGGGGAATTTTTTGATACCTTTGACAAACCGAAGAAGAAATCTGCACTATGACCGTTGAAAAAAATCTGAAGGAACGTATCAAGGAGCTCACCTGTCTTTACGAGGTGTCATCCATTATTGTCAACAATGATTACAACGAGCTGGACAAAACCCTATATTCCATCGCCCTAAGCCTTCGGAAGTCTTTACAGTACAATAAATTTGCCGCCGTTGAAATCCGGGCAGAATCCTTTCACCTCATATCTCCCGCCCTGCCCCAAAAGAGCGTATATATTGAAAATGACATCAACGTTTTCAACCAGCCCAAAGGGTTTATCAAGATCCATTATCCGGCAACCAAGTTTAAAAAGTCTGATTTTTTAAAGGAAGAAAAAAAATTGCTGAAAAACGTGGCCATCAATGTGGGCGATCTGCTGGAGCGAGTCTCCATACGCGAAAACGAGGCCGTTGTAAAACGAAAGATGGAGCATGCAGACCGCCTGAGCATCCTGGGCGAGATAACTGCCGGTATAGCCCATGAGCTCAATACGCCCCTGGCCAATATTCTGGGTTTTGCCGAATTGCTCAAAAGCAAGGAAAAGCCCGATACCCTGACCGCCAAGGATCTCGACAAAATTATAAACAGTGCCATCTTTAGCCGTGAAGTGGTCAAAAAATTGATGTTTTTTGCCTGCGAAATGCCCCAGAATATGGGCGAGGCCGATTTTGTGCCCATCATAGAAGATGCCGTTAACCTACTGGATCCTACCTTTAAGAAAAATGACGTACGCTACGAGGTGGTTTTGCCCAAAACCCAAGTTTTGATAAAGGCAGACACTATCCAGCTTACCCAGGTTATTTTCAATCTGGTGCTCAATGCCATTTACTTTTCTCCAGAAAACGGGCTTATCAAAATAATCCTGGAAGAGACCAAAAAGAAGATAACCTTAAAGATTATGGACCAAGGGCCGGGCATTGCGCCGGAAAACGTTCCAAAAATTTTTCAGCCGTTCTTTACCACCAAAGGGGTAGGGGTAGGCTCCGGGCTGGGGTTGAGCGTTGTGCACGGCATCATACGCAGCCATCGCGGCACTATAGATTATCAGGACAATAAGCCCACGGGAGCCATTTTTATCATTACCTTTCCAAAACACTAGGTAAAATGTTGCAGAAGGAAAATATATTGATAGTTGATGACGACATCAACATTTTGGAATTGCTACAGCGGCACCTGCACGCCATGGGCTACCATACCTACAAGGCCATTTCGGTGAAGGAAGCCGTGGCCATCCTGCGCGATACCGAAATTGATCTTCTCATTACCGATTTGAAGATGCCCGAGGTGGATGGTTTTCAGCTTATCCAATTTGTTTCGGAACACTATCCCAATATGCCCAAATTGGTGGTCACGGGCTATCCTTCGGTACAGGATGCGCTCTCGGCCATCAAGTCTGGCGTGGTTGATTATCTGGTAAAGCCATTTACCAAGGAGGAGCTGAAAAAGAGCGTCCTAAAATCGTTATCCACCCGGCCGGCCAGGAAAAAACCTTCGTCTGCTTCCGAAGAGAAACGGTATAACGAAATAATTGGCGAGAGCGATGCCATTAAAAACGTAATACAGATCATTGACCGCGTAAAAAACAACAAGGCCACCATATTTATAAGTGGGGAGAGCGGCACGGGCAAGGAGCTTGTAGCCCGGTCTATCCACTACAACGGCAAGTTTTCACGCGCCCCTTTTATAGCTGTAAACTGTGGCGGGATACCCGAAACCCTCCTGGAATCGGAACTGTTCGGATATGTGAAGGGCGCATTTACCGGGGCACAGGAAGATCGAGACGGCTTTTTCCAGGCCGCCCACGGAGGCACTATTTTTTTAGACGAAATTGGCAATGCCCCGCCATCGGTACAGACCCGGTTGTTGCGGGTGCTTCAGGAAAAGGAAGTGATGAAAGTAGGCGACAGAAAGGCACAAAAAATAGACGTAAGGGTCATAGCCGCCACCAACAGCAATCTGAAGGAAATGATAGAGAAAGAAACCTTTCGGGAAGATCTCTACTACCGGCTTACCGTGGTGGAAATAGAAGTGCCCCCCTTGCGCGACCGCAAGGAAGATATCCCGCTGTTGGCCGATAAATTCCTCTATAAATATGGCAACGAGTACAAAGATAGGTACATCACTATTGACCCCGAGGCCCAGGAATTGATGCAGCGCTACGATTGGCCCGGCAACATACGCGAACTTGAAAACGTAATACAGCGCGCCGTAATCATGTGCGATAGGACCATTGGTATAAAGGATCTTCCTGAAACCCTTAAGTACCAAATCAACTTCCCGGAAGAGGGATTGGTTTCCTTGAAGGAAATGGAAAAAAAATATATTGAAAAGGTTCTGGCCGCTACCGATAACAACCAGACAAAGGCTGCCGAAATATTAAAGATAGACCGGAAGACCTTGAGGGGAAAGATAAAGGAATGAGCTGTGCCTATGAGCTACGTTAATAATATCCATATCCTACATATGTTTTCCTCCCGAAATTGGGTAATTTCTCCCCACGATAGAAATTATTCCCCAATTGTTTCTTGGTCATCACAAAATTAAAAATAACACAATGAGATGATTATCAATGAGATAACAAATAATGTATAGAGATTTTTTTTCCTGGCACACAGCTTGTCTATAAGCGAGGTAAATTATGACCATGATGGACCCAAATCCAATAAATCTTTGCAGCAGTTGTGCCCACGCGCCTTATTGTGTTTTAACGCACGATAAGCGAATGGTATCTGCCTGCACGGAGTTTGAGCCCAAAGCGGCCAATAACCCAAAACCTTTAATGAAAATAACAAACAAAACGCCCGAAATGGCGAGTATTTAAATTGATTACAAATGATAAACGAACAAACAGTGGAAAAACCCAAACCTGTAAAACGAGGAATGTTGGACAATGTGTTGGAGCAATTCAACAGTGCAGCAGACAAAATTGAACTGAACCCAAACGTTCGCAAGATACTTAGTATAACCAATACCGAAATCATCATCAACTTTCCCGTACGAATGGATAACGGGGAGGTAGAGATTTTTACCGGGTACCGCGTACAGCATAACAATGCCCTGGGGCCGTACAAAGGTGGCCTTCGCTATCACCCAACGGTTGATATAGACGCCGCCCGTGCCCTGGCCATGTGGATGACCTGGAAAACGTCATTGGCCGGCCTTCCTTACGGGGGCGCCAAAGGAGGCATCCAGATTGACCCTTCCAAATATTCCAAAGGAGAGCTGGAGCGCATTACAAGACGCTTTACCTATGCCTTGGGCGAGAACATAGGCCCAGAGCACGATATTCCCGCTCCAGATGTAAATACCAACGACCAGACCATGGCCTGGATAGCCGATACCTATATGAGTACCAAAAGCACCAGCGAGCGTTCCAAAAACCAACACGTGGTTACCGGAAAGCCCGTGGGTAGTGGTGGCCTGGAAGGCCGTGACCGAGCTACTGGATACGGCGTGTACCTTACCATTAAATTCTGGGCCGAGAAGACCAACCAAAGCCTAAAAGGGAAAACCTTTATTGTACAAGGTTTTGGCAATGTGGGCTATTGGGCTGCACATTTCCTACAGGCCGAAGGTGCCAAAATGGTTGGAGTTCAGGATGCCTACGGAACCCTTCAGAATAAAGAAGGAATTAAGGTTGAGGACCTTTTCAACTACGGAAAGGCCAACGATGGCAGTATTGTAGGCTTTCCCGAGGCAGAAGCCATGGAAGGAAGCGACTTTTTTGGCCTAGATTGCGATATCTGTATCCCCGCTGCCCTGGGCAACCAGATTACCAAGAAAAATGCGGCCTCTATCAAGGCAAGCCTTGTCGCTGAAGGTGCCAATGGCCCTACCGATGTGGAAGGAGAAAAAATCCTTCTCGAGCGCGGCATCACCATTATCCCCGATATTATGTGCAACTCCGGCGGCGTGATAGGCAGTTATTTTGAATGGCTGCAGAACCGTAACGGCGAGCTGTGGCTCTTGGACGAGATTCTGGAGAAAATTGAGAAAAAACTCCGAACCACCTTCAAAAAAGTTACCGCCTATGCCGAGGAAAACGATATGGATCTGCGGACAGCTGCCTTCAGCCTGGCCATAGAACGTATTGAAAAAGCGTATGTCTTAAGGGGAATCTTCCCATAACAAGTGAAAGGAACCCGATTCCAGGAACGGCCCGGGGATAACATTATCCCAGGGCCCTCCTCGGTTTTCTGGACCCACACATTGATGTTTTTTGGATCATGAAATATGGAAATTTGATATTAGAAAAAAAGGAATACGTTTTTCTGAAGCGTTTGCTTAATGTTACTGGCTATTATAAAGACCAGAACACTAAGGATTCCTTAAAGAAACTTAGCGTAGAAATGACCAGCGCGCAGATATGCGACCACGAGGAAATGCCGAAAGACGTTATCCGCTTCAACAGCATAGTGAAGGTAAAATCTGGCACCTGGGAGACCCAGTTTCAATTGGTGATTCCCACAGAGCGGAACATTGCGGCCAATAAGATATCGATTCTTGCCCCTATGGGTTCGGCCGTTATGGGTTACGCAGAAGGCGATTCGGTTACCTGGAATTTCCCTAATGGTTCAAAGGAATTGGAAATCGTCAGCGTTAAACAGGCTGAAAAACCCGTTGATATTGACGTACTGCTATAAATACAGTGCGTTTTGATGATATGACGGCGGTACCCGCCTTCAGATATCTTTAAATCAATTTTAAAAAATTAAGCATGGAAATCTATAATCACGATTCCCCCGAATCGATCACACATAAAAATAACTTCACCGAACTGGAAAATTGGATAAACCACCTCAATTATATTGAGAAGGAAATCACCAATCTGGTAAATCTCGGGGAGGCTAGTTTTTCGGTCAAATCTAAGGAACATCCGGTACTCGAAAAATTTAAGGCCCAAAGGGAGGAAAATGCTTCCAAACTAAAAGAGCTCAATAAATACAAGGATGGCCTGCCGCGGGTCTTGGAATGTGAGGATATGGAATGCGATATGTTTTTTATTACCGAACACGAAAATTTCAGAAAACTGTACATGAAGCATCTGGAAAACTATAGGAGAGTAAAGGAAGAATACTTTGCAAACCTGCTGAAATAAATCACCCGAATATTTTTAAAGACGATTTCCAAAAAAATTATGAGCGAACAGCCACAGCCCAAGTCCTTAGGAATCCTGAAATCCCCAAACGATCCGCGGGTTTGTTTGTTGCCCAAGGAAGTAAAACGTCTCACCGGGGAATTGAAGCTCAATGTTCTTTTTGAGCCCGGGCTGGGCAGTTCGCTTAAGATTGACGATGCCGAATATCTGGACGCTGGCGGCCATTGCCTTCAACGCTCGGAAATCTTTAAAAAATCAGACACCATCGTGTCTATAAACCATACTTTTAGCGAAGTGGAGATGAAGAGGGGGTGTTGCTTCATTGGTATTTTTAACCCCCTCTTTCATGATTCCAAATTCGCTATCTATAAAAAATTCGGAGCTACCGTTTATAGTCTTGATCTGTTGCCACGAACCACCTTGGCCCAGTCTATGGACGTGCTTTCCTCTATGGCCTCTCTCGCGGGTTATCGGGCGGTGATAAAAGCTTCCGAAATCTACAACGGCGTTTTTCCTATGTTCACCACCGCGGCAGGAACTCTCACTCCGGCCAAGGTTTTGGTTTTGGGGGCGGGCGTGGCCGGGCTGCAGGCCATTGCTACGGCACGGCGGCTGGGTGCGGTTGTCGAGGCCTTTGATGTGCGCAAGTCTGCCGGCGAAGAGGTGCGCAGTTTGGGCGCTACCTTTATAGAGATAGAAGGTTATACCGAGTCTTCCACCGCGGGAGGCTATGCCGTGGAGCAAACAGACGAGTATCAAAAAAAGCAGAAGGAATTGATCCACAACCATATCCTTTCGGCAAATATCGTAATCAGCACGGCCAATATTCCCGGTAAAAAGGCTCCCTTGCTCGTGGAGACCCGGTCGGTCGAGGCCATGCAGCCCGGTAGCGTTATCATTGACCTGGCAGCCGAACAGGGCGGCAATTGCGAGCTTTCCAAAAACAAGGAAATAGTCTATCACCATGACGTGACCATCTTAGGGAACTCGAGCCTTTCGGCGGAAATTCCGGCGGCGGCCTCAAAACTGCTTTCAAACAACTATTTTTCGTTTTTAAAATATAAACAGAAGGCCGATGGCCAAAAGGACGATCCGCTTCTTTCGGCTTCACAAGTAATGGAAAACGGTCATTTCACGCATCCACACTTTACCAATCAACTACAACCCGCTTAACCTTATGGAATTTATCAACCAACACATCCAGGAGATTTACTTTGTCATATTCTGTATTTTCATAGGCATAGAAGTCATTGCCAATGTACCCGCCATTCTGCACACGCCTTTGATGAGCGGTGCCAATGCCATAAGCGGAGTCATTCTGGTAGGAGCCATAATCGTGATGCTTCGGGTGCCGGGAGACGATTACCTCAACCTCACTATGGGGGGAATCGCTGTTTTTCTCGGTACCCTTAACATTTCGGGCGGCTTCTTTGTGACGGGAAGGATGCTCAGGATGTTCAATTCCAAAAAATAATCCCCACAAATAAATAAATGCGAATTCCAAAAACGCAAGTCCGGCTAAATGTATCCGCTTACTTGCGTTTTTGTTTTTATAAACCGTAAAATTTCAGAAAAAGAAATAAAATGCAAGCACTCATTGAAGTAGGATATCTTATTGCGACCTTATCATTTCTGGGAGGACTTAAATTTATGAGTTCGCCAAAAACCGCCAAAACGGGCAACCTCATAGCAGCCATAGGAATGGTTTTGGCCATTGTGCTCACCTTCGCCGCAGCCTTGACCAAAAGTGTGCCGGTTACCAATCTAATCATCATGCTGGGGGCCATTGCAGGAGGTACGCTTTTGGGCAAGCGACTTTCAGATAAAGTGGAAATGACCGGAATGCCCCAACTGGTATCCCTCTTTAATGCTACCGGAGGTGGTTGCGCCATGCTTTTGGGGCTGGTGGAAGCCAACCAACTTGATCCTGCCACCGTTATTTTGGGCAATCAAATTCTGCTTATTGCTGGCTTGGTTACCGGTGCCATTGCCTTGAGCGGAAGTATAATTGCCGAAAGGAAACTGGCTGGGAAAATTCGCGATAAGCGCAGTAAGACGGTCGTATTTGGGGCCCGGGCACTTTTGGCTTCGCTTTTTATATTGCCAGTGCTGTTTTTTGTGGCAGCGGTGCCCTTAGGGTTTACCCCATTCATGTTTCTTCTGGCCCTTGTGGCGCTCCTGTACGGAGTATTGTTTGTGCTGCCCATTGGGGGGGCAGATATGCCGGTGGTCATTTCGCTGTTGAACAGTGTCACGGGTATTGCCACGGCTTTTGCCGGGCTGGTTTACGGCAACAAAGTAATGATTGCCGGTGGAATCTTTGTGGGGGCAGCGGGCATATTGCTCACGCTATTAATGTGCCGCGCCATGAACCGATCGCTGCTCAAGGTGCTTGCCGGGACCTTTAAAAAGAACAAGTCTGGAACGGTGGAGGAAGAACAGGAAATCAAGGAAACAAGTGTTTCGGAAACAGCGCTTGCCCTGTCTTTTGCGCAAAGAATAGCCATAGTGCCTGGTTATGGTCTCGCCGTGGCCCAGGCGCAGCACCTGTGCGGGCAGCTTCAGCAACTGCTGGAGAAACGGGATGTGGAGATTGATTATATCATCCACCCCGTGGCCGGGCGCATGCCGGGCCATATGAATGTGTTGCTCGCCGAAGCCAATATTCCCTATTCAAGGCTGAAGGAAATGGAGGAAGGCAATGAAAATATGGAGCATTACGATGCAGTTCTTATCATTGGCGCAAATGATGTGGTGAACCCCGCGGCCGAGAACAACGCCGATAGCCCGGTATATGGCATGCCCATCATCAGGGCCCACCAGAGCAAACAGGTAATAGTTATGAAACGGAGTATGGGCAAGGGCTATGCCGGAGTGCAGAACGATCTTTTTGGTCTTGACAATTGCAGCCTTCTCTTTGGCGATGCCAAGACGTCCCTTCAGGAGATTGTCAACCAATTGAAATTGATTTAATTACCCTTCGGCGGTGGGGAAGGTGGTTTTTTTTGATTATTATCGTTTTCCTGCCGTAAAAAAGATTTTTATCTTTAGAAGCTAAATTCTTATCAACTTCCATGAAATCAATTTCCTTTCAGCGTTCGTTTGTATTTATTCTATTCCTTGTTTTTTCTGTTTCCGTAACGGGGCAGATTCTCACAAATTCCCAGATTGATAGCCTGGTACAAAAGACCATGGCCACCTTTGACGTGCCGGGCATGGCCGTGGCAGTGGTTAAGGATGGCAAGATTTACCATAAAAATACCTATGGCGTTCGTTCCATAAAAACCCAGGCGCCGGTAAACGAAAACACCCTATTTGGGGTAGCTTCAAACACCAAGGCCTTTACCACCGCTGCCCTGGGCCAATTGGTTGATCAAGGCAAACTGGACTGGGATACCAAGGTGGCCGATATTATTCCCCAATTTCAGTTATATGATCCCTACGTGACCCGTGAATTCACGGTACGCGACCTGGTTACCCACCGCAGTGGCTTGGGCCTTGGTGCGGGCGACTTGATGATCTTTCCGGCAGCCAATACCACCACGCTTTCGGAGATGATCCACAATCTGCGGTATTTGAAGCCGGTCTCTTCCTTTAGAAGTAAGTTTGACTACGATAACCTGCTGTATATTGTTGCTGGGGAAGTTGTTGCGCGGGTTTCAGGCAAATCTTTTGATGAATATATTCGAGATAATTTCTTCCGGCCTCTTCATATGGACCGGTCATTTTTGTCCATCCCGCGCATAAAGGCTGATGACAATCGCATTGAAGGCCACGCCCCGGTTGATGGGCAGCTCGAGATTACTGGAGATACCTTTACCCAGATTGCCACCCCGGCCGGAGGCATCTATGCGAGTATCAATGATATGGCCACTTGGGTACAGGCGCAATTGAATGACGGAAAGTATGGAGCGCAATTAAAGGATAGCCTTTTCAGTAAACAAGTGCACCGGGAAATGTGGACGCCACAAACCCTTATTGGTAGTGGAGGTGGACCATACAATACGCACTTTTCGGCCTATGGACTGGGCTGGTTTCTAAGCGATGTAAACGGTTACTTTCAGGTAAGCCATACCGGTGGGCTTTTGGGTATTGTGAGCCAGGTCACCCTATTGCCAGAGCTCGATCTGGGCATTATCGTACTTACCAACCAACAGAGTGGTGCGGCTTTTCAGGCTATTACCAATTCCATAAAGGATGGTTACTTCGCAATAAAAAATGAAGATAGGATCAAACAATACAACCAGCGTAGATTGGCAGGAGAAAAAAAGGAGGACAGCATTGTAACCGCGGTTGAAAGAAATATTGCAAAACAATTAAAGGATAAAGCGGCCCGACCCATTCTAGACAACTATTCGGGAACCTATAGTGACCCGTGGTTTGGGAAAGTGGAAATTGAAAAGCATAAGGAAGGGCTGCGGTTTAAGTCAGAAAAATCTGGTGATCTGCAGGGCAATATGGTTTTCTATAAAGGCACCACCTTTGTGGTACGTTGGGATGACCGCGCCCTTAAGGCCGATGCTTTTGTTAACTTTAATTTAAATACCGAAGGGAAAGCAGTTGGGTTTTCGATGGAAGCCATTTCGCCTCTCACCGATTTTAGTTACGACTATCAGGATTTGGATTTTAGACGGATAAATTGAAGAAACCACCAAATAAACAGTAGGCATTGATACCTTAACGAAAAAGGGGACCACGATCCAAAAACGGAAAAGTCCCACCCCTGAAAATCCACCCTAACCAGACCATTCCCCACTGTGCTGACTGAAAAACACCGGTTCAGTCAATCCCGAAGGTTCGGGACATTCATGTTAGGCCGTTCCGACCACACGAATGCTTAGTTATTGTGAGCAGTTTTTTTTAATTCTTTTATAAATAAATAGCTT
>CAYSLM010000046.1:0-19199 GCA_964431895.1 uncultured Aequorivita sp. | reverse complement strand
CTCCACACCCCGTGGACGCCGTTGACGGACAAAATGGTAAATTCAGTATTTATCAATTCGTTTTCAAAACCGTTTTGGCTCATAAATACCGCTCGCGGTAAAAGTGTGGTCACGGCCGATTTGGTTTCGGCATTAAAAGCTGGAAAAATTCTCGGCGCGGGATTGGACGTACTGGAATTTGAAAAACTCTCTTTTGAAACGCTTTTCGATTCTGATAATCTTCCGAATTCCTTAAAAGAATTGTTCGCGATGGACAATGTAATTCTAAGCCCGCATGTTGCCGGATGGACGGTGGAAAGCAAGGAAAAGCTGGCAAAAGTGATTGCCGAAAAAATATTTCAAAATTTTCAAAACTAAAGATACCCGCCTGTGCGGGCAATATTATGAAAAAGAGAGTAACTGGAATTGGCGGCATATTTTTTAAAACGAAAAACCCCGATAAAACAAAGGAATGGTATAAAACCCATTTGGGACTGAATACCGATGAATACGGTTGCACCTTTTGGTGGAAAGACGAAAACGGTAACAAATGTTCTACGCAATGGAGCCCCTTTCACGCCAACACCGAATATTTTTCTCCCAGTCAAAAAGAGTTTATGGTAAATTACCGTGTGGAAAATTTAGAAGAACTCCTACAGATTTTGAGAGCCGAGGGCGTGACCATTGTGGGTGACATGCAGACTTATGATTATGGAAAATTCGGCTGGATACTCGATCCCGACGGCAATAAAATTGAACTTTGGGAGCCCGTGGACAGCGCGTTTCTATAATTCTTCATACATTTAAAGGGCAAAGTAGGTCAATTATATAAGAATAATCGTGGCGATGACATTTGGCAAAGCTCGCTGTATGACCGTAATTTTTTTCGGGATTTTAATCAAAAACAGACAAATCATTATGAAAACACTCGCATCCATTCTTCTTCTGGCCGTATTGTTCATAGGTTGCAACAACAACAAAAAGCAAGAACCACCCATCGATAAAAATGCTGTAGATGTGGAGGAATTGTGTTTTAGAAATGAATATCCCTTTCCCGATAGCACGGCCAATATTGATGTGCTCAAGCTTGACCTACAAATAAGCGGCCAGACGGTAAAAGGCAATTACAACTGGCTGCCGGCCTTGCGCGACCAACGCAATGGAACCTTGGAAGGCTCAATAGAAAACAGAACCATAAAAGCCACCTATCGGTATACCCAGGAGGGAGTTGAGGCCACGGCGCCCATTACCATAGTTTTAAAGGATGATCGGGCCATTGTTACCGGAGACAACCCGGGTTCGGGACTGGATACCGAGGTGGCCAGGATTTCCTGTGATTCGCAATAGTCGTATTTTTTGCGTGGGAGCTTCAGTTGGAAAGCTAAAATATCAGACCGGGAAGCATCTTTTGTTTTGATGACATCTATCCCGTTCCATCGATATTTAAACAACATCAACTTCTAAAAATTTGGTACCATGAAGCTCTGCGAAGAAATAATAGAAATCATCGGCGACCCAAACCTAATGCTGAATACAGACTATCTGCGGAAAGAGGGTTTTTCTGAAGAATCCATAAAAAAGATACTTCTCATCAAGGATAACCTTCAGAAGGTAAATTCGGTACTAATGGAAAACCAACTGGTGATGATCGAGGAAATGAAACAGTCGGGGATTCACTCCTTTAAAGTGATCAGGGATTTAAAAAACACCTTAAGCGATACCCTGGAAGAAAGCCGAAAATCGCAACACGTTGCCAAATATATGTTTATAGCTACCTTTTCCCTGGGGTTGATACTTATTGGTTTTTCCATTTACTTCGCCTTTAGGGGCCAAAATTTTCTGGCCATTACCTTCGGCTCCTTCGGGATGCTCGATATTATCGCCCACCTCGTGGCAGACCCGCCGCTGAAAATGCAGGATAGCCGTTCAAATTATGCCCAGCTCACTATCGGGATGCTGGCTTGGTTCAATGATATGCTCGACAAGAGTGGAATGGCCACCCAAAACCAAAAATTGAACGAGAACTACCAAAATTCACCCGAAAATAAGTGGAACGAAAAACTAAATGCCAACAAGCAGACCTTGGAAAATTACTTGGCCATATCTGACGCACAGATAAACAATACCATCAAGCTTTTGCGAATTATAGACGATGTGGCCGAACCCACCAAGAAGGGCCCTCCAAAAAAAGCTGAAGCCAAGGAGCAGAAAGACGAAAAGGCCAATTAAGCTCATTCCTCCACATTTTTTTCTGAATATTTCCGTTCCAGTTCGGCCTGAAATTCTTCCATTACGGGCTTCACGGTACTTTCGGGCAGGTCTGAAATGCGGATGTACATCAATCCATCAACAGCGTTGTTGAAAAGTGGGTCTACATTAAAGGCAATGACCTTGGCATTCTGCTTGATGTATTTTTTGATCAGAACGGGCAGGCGAAGGCTCCCGGGCTCTACTTCGTCAATTATTTTATCAAATTTGTTAAGGTCGGCCTCGCTTTCATCAAAGATAAAATCCTTGTCGGCGTCTTTCAATTTTACCTTGTATTCCTTTTTGGGATTAATATACTGGGCAATGTACGGATCGTAGTAATTGGATTTCATAAACTCGATCATCAAGCTCTTGGAAAATTCAGAAAACTTGTTGCTTATACTTACCCCGCCTATCAAATATCGGTGCTCGGGATAGCGAAGGGTGGTGTGCACAATTCCCTTCCAGAGCAGGAAAAGCGGCATGGGCCGTTGCTGGTAGTTCTTGATGATAAAGGCGCGGCCCATTTCAATACTCTTGCTCATCATCTCGTGCAGCTCGGGCTCAAAGCGGAAGAGGTCCTGCAGGTAGAAACCATCAATACCGAAGCGTGAAAAAATCTCCGATCCCAGCCCCATTCGATAGGCCCCGGCAATTTTACGGGCCTCGTTGTCCCAGAGGAACATATGGTAGTAGTAACTGTCAAACTTGTCGAGGTCGGTGCTGTTGTTGGTGCCTTCGCCCACCTCGCGGAAGGTGATTTCGCGCAAGCGTCCTATTTCCTGCAATATGTAGGGTATGGTATCGGGCTCGGCCAGAAATACTTCATAGTTTTTGCTCACCAACAACCTCTTGTCTGTATCGCGCAGGTTCTCAATTTCAGCCTCCATGGCTTCTATGGGAATGGGGCCGGCTATCTTTTTAGGCGGCTTCGGAAATTTCAGGGTTTTGGGTATGTTGTCCAGCAATTTCTTCTTTTGGAAAGCATTGGAGAGCATATACGTTTTGCGCCGCAGAAAGTTGGTAAATTGCTGGAGCGATTCGTGTTCTCTTTGGTCGGCCACCGAAATGGCGTTGCCTATGCGCACCTTGATCAGGCGTTCTTTTTGGGTAAGAAGCTCTGAGGGCAATTTTGCCGTTCTCAACGTGTCGTTTATCTTGGCGAGCCGGTAAAAAAGCTTGCTGTTCTTGGCGTGGAAATAGATGGGAACTACCGGCACTTCAGCCTTTTTGATGAGCTTCATGGCAGCTTCTTCCCACGGGCGATCCACCAAAAGTTTGCCATCGCGGTAAGTTGATACTTCCCCTGCGGGGAAAATGCCCAAGGGGTGGCCTTCGCGCAAATGCGTTATGGCGGCCTTAAACCCGCCAATGCTCGACTTGGCACCCTTGTGCTCCTCAAAAGGGTTTACGGGCATAATGAAGGGCTTCAACGGTTCTATGCGGTGCAGCAGGAAATTGGCAATAATCTTGAAATCGGGCCGTTGCTCCAACAAAAGCTTCAACAGAAGAATGCCGTCTATACCGCCCAGCGGATGGTTTGAAATGGTGATAAAGGCCCCGGTTTTTGGAATGCGCCGAAGGTCTTCCTCGGGAATTTCAAACTTGATCTCAAACCCGTCGATGAGTGAATTGATAAACTCCAGATCGCTAAGATGCTTCTTTTCATCATACATCTTGTTGAGGGTTGAGATGTTGAGAAGCTTCATAAGGGACCAACCCATAAAGGTGCCCAAAAAGCCGAACTTATCGACATTGATTGCTTTGGCAACTTCCTTTGCGCTTACCAGTCCCATTCAGATTGAGGTTGTTTGTTTGCCACAAATATAATTAAACCAATCCATACCTATTCCTTTATGATAAGCTGTACCGTTTCTTTGCTCTGTTGGCGCAACAACATGTTTTTGTTTTCCGAAAGGGTATTTACCTCGGCCTGGTCAAAATGCCTTATGGTATAAAGAGTTACGTTTTCATTCCATTTTACGCTGAATTTTTCCCTGAGTTTTTTCAGCAGTGCCTCCAGATTGTTGAATTTATCGCTTACGCACACCGAAAAGCTGATGGCCGAGTTTTGGATCATCTCCACCTTCATTTTATGCTCGTGCAGCCATTTAAAGACATCGCCAATGTGGTCTTCCATCATAAAGGAAAAATCGAGCGACGAAAGTGAAATAAGAACCAGCCCCTTTTTAAGGATAAAGCAGGAGGTTTGCGGGTCTAGCATCACGCCCTTGCCCACGCAGGTGCCGGAGGCAAGCGGCTCCAAAAATGATTTGACATAAAGCGGAATTTCCTTGCGCTGTAAGGGCTGCAAGGTTTTGGGGTGAATTACCGAGGCGCCGTAAAAGGCCAATTCTATCGCTTCTTTATAGCTTATGTGGTTGAGCAACCGGGCGTTTGAGAAATATCGCGGGTCAGCATTGAGCACTCCCGGCACGTCTTTCCAAATGGTCACGCTCTGGGCATTTAGGCAATAGGCAAAAATCCCCGCGGTGTAATCGCTGCCCTCACGGCCCAGGGTGGTAGTAAAATTATTGGTGGTTTCAGAGCCTAGGAAACCTTGGGTAAGGGTAATGCCCGTGGGACTCACGGTACTTTTTATTCGAAGTTCTGTCTCTTTCCAATCTACATTGGCATCGCGAAAATTTGCATCGGTCTTTATGCATTGGCGTACGTCAAGAAGATGGTTTTCTATACCTATTTCGTTGAGATAGTGCGAGACAATTGCGGTTGAGATAAGCTCGCCGTGACCCACCACCTGGTCATAAACAAAAGCGTGGTTGCTGGATTTGTTTGCGCTTAAAAAGGCATTTAGCTTGTCAAGTAGCCTGGCCGCTTCAGCATAAACGCCGTGGACCGGATTACTGAAAAGCGCCGATAATATTTGAAAATGATAGTCCCTAAATTCAGCAATATGGTGCTGGCACTGGGTTTGTTCATTATTTAGATAAGTGGCCACCACTTTTTCAAGCAGGTTTGTGGTCTTGCCCATGGCCGAGATGATGACAACCGCGTCACTTGTCTTGGTTATTTTGAGCACGTGGGCCAAATTTTGCACCCCGGCCGCATCTTTTACCGATGCTCCCCCAAATTTGTAGATTTTCATGCTCCCGTTATGAATTGATATAGTTTTCCAAACCTTTTTCGTCCATATGCACCACGCGCCATTCCTTCATTATCGTAGCCCCGCTGCGCTCGTAAAACTTAATGGCGCCGGTATTCCAGTCCAGCACGTCCCAGGCTACGCGTTTGAGACCTTGCTGGTGGGCAAAGGTCATAACCTGCCGGTAAAGCGCCTCGCCAATGCCCTGGCCCCTATAGGCCTCGCTGACAATCAAATCTTCCAAGTGCAGGGTGCGCCCTTTCCAGGTGGAAAAACGGAAATAGACCAGGGCCGTGCCAACAATCTTGCCTTCGACTTCGCACACAAAGCAGGTGAAAAGCGGATTTTCTCCAAACCCTTCACGTTCTAGTTCGGCCACGGTGATGGTCACCGCATCAGGTTCCTTCTCATAAATGGCTAGTTCCTTTATCAGTTCCAGCACTTGGGGCATATCTTTTTTGGAAGCTTTTCTTATGTTCATCCGTTAGTAAAATTTGCTTGGTTCTCAATTTTCAAATTCCCTTCAACTTCAATTTTGCCAAAGGCATCCGTGGTGTGGTTTCGTTTTCAATTTCGATTTCAATTTCGATTTCATTTTCGATTTCGATTTCGTTTTCGATTTCAATTTCAATTTCAATTTCGTTTTCGATTTCAATTTGGATTCCTCCACGTGTTTTCCCAAGCAAATATCGGTTCAATTTCTTAAAAATCCCGATATTTGCTTCAAATTCAGGATTTCTTCTTCCCATGACAAAAATAAACCAATCCCTCGGCGAGTTTATCATTGAAAATCAAAGTGAGTTCAAATATTCATCGGGTGAGCTTTCACGGCTTATCAATTCCATCCGCTTAGCGGCCAAAGTGGTTAACCACAAGGTAAACAAGGCCGGGCTGGTTGATATTTTGGGAAATGCCGGCGATACCAACATACAGGGCGAAGACCAGCAGAAGCTGGATGTTTTTGCCAATGAGGTGTTCATCAATACGCTCACCAACCGTGAAATTGTATGCGGAATTGCCAGCGAGGAAGAAGACAATTTCATAACCATTACGGGCCGAAACAAAAAGAACGACAACAAATACGTGGTGCTGATGGACCCTCTGGACGGCTCGTCAAATATTGACGTAAACGTCTCGGTAGGAACCATTTTTTCGGTATATAGGCGTATCACGCCCTCGGGCACGCCCGTAACCATTGACGATTTTCTTCAGCCCGGCATCAACCAAGTGGCTGCGGGCTACATCGTTTACGGTACCTCTACCATGCTGGTCTATACCACGGGCCACGGGGTAAACGGCTTTACGCTCAATCCGGCCATTGGCACGTATTATCTTTCACACCCCAATATGAAATTTCCCGAAACCGGAAAAATCTATTCGGTGAACGAGGGCAACTATGTACACTTTCCGCAAGGGGTCAAGGATTATATCAAATATTGCCAAAAAGAAGAAGAGGATAGACCGTACACCTCGCGTTACATAGGCTCATTGGTTTCCGATTTCCATCGCAATATGATCAAGGGCGGCATCTATATTTACCCCAGCACTTCCAAAGACCGCAACGGCAAGTTGCGCCTGCTTTACGAGTGCAACCCTATGGCAATGATCGCCGAGCAGGCGGGAGGCAAGGCCAGCGATGGCTCGGAACGGATTTTGGAAATCCATCCCACCTCATTGCACCAGCGTACCCCGTTTTTCTGCGGAAGTACCAAGATGGTAGATAAGGCCGAGGAGTTTATGAAACAGGCCAAATAAAAAACCCGAAGTTACCTTCGGGCCTTAAATGGAAACCTTTGTTTTTTGGTACTATTTCTTGTTCAAAAGATAACGGTAATCCTCCAGGTCCAATCCCCCGCTGTAAATTTCAATGGAACGTTTGATTAAATGCTGGGCGGTATCTACATCATAACCTAGGCCAATGGCGTATTTTTCTATCAGAAAGCGCTCGTGGTCGTCAATTTCATTATCGGCAAAAATCATTTCAAAAAGATCGTGAATGCGCTCCAGGCGTCTCTCGGCATCGTTGGGAGGATTTATGGGATATTTGCCGGGATCTTTCAGAACCTGCTCATATTCGGCCTCATCAATATCCAATTTCCGGGCAAACCGCTTCAACATTTTTTCTTCTTCCGCACTTAATTCGCCGTTTATGGAAGCCATGTTGGCAATAGAGGCAAAGTGTCCCAAATTTCGCGAGTGCTCCCCGCTTTCAAAAAGATCTGTAAATGACATAGGTTGTTGTTTTATGCTACAAATATAAAACTTGTTGGCGACAATTGCGAGTAGGCCGGAGGATATTGGCACCCTTTTTCGGCAAGTTTCCACCTAAACTTTTCTTAAGGGAAGCCTTTTTGGAATTGACCTTATGTATTTTTATTCCTTATTGAAAAATATTATGCCGCAACCCCTCTTGGTTTTTAATGAAAAAGGAATCTATTGCCAAAAGGCCGATGTATATATCGATGCCTGGCGACCCGTGGAAAAGTGCATCGTCACCCACGGCCATGCCGACCATAGCCGCTGGGGACATAAACAGTACATCACCCACCACAACAACGTGCCGATCATCAAACACCGATTGGGCGACATACAGGTAGCCGGAAAGCATTGGAAAGAAACTTTCACCATCAATGGCGTAAAGTTCTCGCTACATCCTGCGGGACATATCATCGCTTCCGCCCAAGTTCGGGTGGAACATAAAGGTGAAGTATGGGTCTTTACCGGAGATTTTAAGACCGAGGACGATTGTTTGGCAGAACCTTATCAACCCATAAAATGCCACACTTTTATTACCGAATGCACCTTTGGTCTGCCAGCATTTAAATGGGAACCGCAAGCGGAAGTTTTTAAGGATATCAATGGGTGGTGGGCCCATAATCAAGCCGAAGGTCGCACTTCCATTCTCTTCGGATATAGTCTGGGAAAAGCCCAGCGCCTGCTGAAACATTTGGATACCTCCATCGGGAAAATATACACCCACGGCGCAGTGGAGAATATGACCGAAGTAGTAAGACCTTATTACAACCTGCCTCCCACCGAATTAATAACCCGAGAAACTCCCAGGGAAGAAATAAAAGGAAATATCATCGTTGCCCCGCCCAGTGCCTACGGCAGCACCTGGGTCAGGCGGTTTGTTCCTTTCGTCACCGCTTCCGCCAGTGGCTGGATGGCGTTTCGAGGAGCCAGAAGAAGGCGTGCCATAGACAGAGGATTTGTCTTGAGCGACCACGCCGATTGGGAGGGACTGCTCGCAGCCATAGATGCCACCGGTTGCGAAAAGGTAATCGCCACCCACGGCTATACCGACATATTCTCAAGGTATCTAAGGGAGGAATTGGGCTACGATGCACGAACGGAAAAAACCCAATATGAAGAGGAAAGTGCCGAAATTGATAAGAAAATCGAAAATGAGGATTAAGCTGTGAAAGATTTTGCCCAACTCATAAAAAAACTCGATAGCACCAACAAAACCAATGAAAAGGTCGCTGCGCTCACTCAGTATTTTCAAAATGAGAACGATGCAGATAAACTTTGGACCATTGCCATTCTTTCGCACCGCCGCCCCAAACGTCCGGTAAACACCACCCTGCTCCGGGAATGGGCCACGGAGATCAGCGGCATTCCCCTTTGGCTCTTTGAGGAAAACTACCATATTGTTGGCGATTTGGCTGAAACGATTGCGCTGGTTTTGCCCACTTCCGAAGCACATTCGGAGAAATCCCTTTCAGAATTTGTTTCAGAGATTATTGAATTGCGAACACTTCCCGATGCGGAAAAGAAGAAATACCTTCACGACAATTGGTTGGCGCTCAACTATTTTGAGCGCTTTGTATTCAACAAGATCATCACCGGCAGTTTCCGCATAGGCGTGAGCCAAAAACTGATGACCCGCGCCCTTGCCAAAGCCACCGGCATCGATGAGGATATCCTCGCCTATAAACTGATGGGCGATTGGACGCCGGAGACCACTTCCTATAAAAAATTGATCTTGGAGGAGAATGAAGAGGACTTTCTAAGCAAACCTTATCCCTTTTATCTGGCCTATGCCGTGGAAGACAATTTCCAAGAGGAATTGGGACCGATTTCCAATTGGAGTTTTGAACACAAATGGGATGGCATCCGCAGTCAAGTGATTATCCGGAACGATGAAATCTTTGTCTGGTCGCGAGGGGAGGAATTGGTTACGGACAAATATCCGGAGTTCCAAAGGTTTTTGGAGGTCATTCCCAACGGTACGGTACTGGACGGGGAAATCCTTCCTTTCGGGAAAGGGGAAATCGGGAATTTCAATGCCCTGCAAACCCGGATAGGAAGGAAAAACCTTTCCAAGGCCCTGCTTCAAAAAACTCCAGTTATTTTAAATGCGTATGATCTATTGGAATGGCAGGGTGAAGACATCCGGCAGAAACCTTTTGAAGAAAGAAGAAAAATATTGGACCGGCTCATCAGTAATCTCAACTCTGAAGAAGTGGGACTATATTTAAGTGAAACGATGGGTTTTGATAGTTGGGAAGAAGCCGCGGCCGAACGCGACCGATCCCTGGAAAGACGCAGCGAGGGTTTAATGCTAAAGCGCAAGGATTCACCTTATCTGGTGGGAAGGAAAAAAGGCGATTGGTGGAAGTGGAAGATAGATCCCTTTACCGTGGATGCCGTGCTCACTTATGCCATGCGCGGGCACGGCCGCAGGGCCAATCTCTTCACAGACTACACCTTTGCCTTGTGGGACGACGGAGAGCTGGTGACTTTCGCCAAAGCCTATTCCGGACTCACCGATGCCGAATTTCGCCAACTCGATGCTTGGATAAAAAACAACACTTTGGAACGTTTCGGCCCCGTGCGCAGCGTCACTCCCCATCACGTTTTTGAAATTGCCTTTGAGGGCATCGCCGAAAGCAGCCGCCACAAAAGCGGAATAGCCGTACGCTTCCCCAGAATGCTGCGGTGGCGGAAGGACAAGCCTATTGAGGAGGCGAATACTTTATCAGATTTAAAAGCACTGATCGCGAGATAAAACCCTTCCGTCAGCGAAGCTGACATCTTCCCTTTAAAAGGGAAGGAGCTATAGCAGGATTAACAAAGAGGATTGTCTCCAATCCAAAAAAAAGGCTCCCCTCCTTTTAAATGAGGGTGCCCACCACCGGCGGACGGGGTGGTTACACCTGTAAATATTACAGGATTTTGATTAAATTTAATTTATGAAGCGGCAAATCCACAATCGCAAGGAAATGGAGGTTTACCGAAAAAATCTTCGGAACAACGGCACAACCGCTGAAGCCTTTCTCTGGAAATATTTAAAGGGTTCACAACTTCAGGGCAGAAAATTCAGAAGGCAGCATAGCATAAACCGATATGTTGTCGATTTTTATTGTCCTTCAGAGAAATTGATCGTGGAATTGGATGGGCAGTATCACTTTAATCCCCAAATGCAGGAATATGATAGAAAACGGGAAAAAGATTTGGAAGCATTGGGATTTACAATAATCAGGTTTGAAAATAAGATGGTCTTTGATTTCTTACCGTCTGTTTTGAAAGGTATAAGCGATTGTTTTAAAGAGGGAGATGAAACCCCTCCGTCCGCCAAGGCGGACACCTCCCCTTGAAAAGGGGAGGAGCCCTTAGGGGTTGAAAAAAAATAGTTACGAAGCAACACCTAAAACCTTTCACCTTAAAAGAGAAGAGCAATATTTAGAAAAGACAAAAAATATTGAAATATATATTGATGCGAAGCAACCCCTCGAAAAAGCTCCCCTCCTTTTAAAGGAGGGGTGGCCGCCCTGGCGGACGGGGTGGTTATAATCCCGCTACTTAACAAAAAGAACTTGACACACAAAAACCTCATAAGCACAGCCGAGTCCTGGTTTCAGAGTAAAACGTGGCACCCCTTCCCCTTCCAACTAAAAACCTGGAAAGCCTTTTTAGATGGCAAGCACGGACTGTTGAATGCCCCTACGGGAAGCGGAAAGACTTATGCGCTTTGGGTGCCGATTGCCCTTCAGTATTTAAAAGACAATCCCGACTATAAATCCAAACACGTTAAAGGATTAAAAGCTATTTGGATCACACCGTTAAGGGCGCTGTCAGTAGAGATCCAACAGGCGGCACAGCGTTTTGCCGATGATTTGGGAACAGGTCTGACCGTAGGCATCCGCTCTGGCGATACTTCCCAAAGCGAACGGGCAAAGCAGAAAAAACAGATGCCCGACCTGCTCATCACCACTCCGGAGAGTTTGATGCTGCTGCTGGCTTCCAAAGGTTACAAAAAAATGTTCAAAAACCTCACCGCCATCGTAGTGGACGAATGGCACGAGCTATTGGGAAGCAAACGCGGGGTGCAGATGGAACTGGCACTTTCAAGATTGAAAACCATTTCGCCGCAGATGCGCATTTGGGGAATATCGGCGACCATTGGAAATTTGGAGGAGGCGCAGGACGTGCTCTTTGGAACAAATCCGGAGATAAAGAAAAATTCGGTCCTTATCCGGGCCAACCAAAAGAAAAAAATCGAAGTGCGGTCCATCATCCCAAAAAAGATGGAAACCTTTCCCTGGCGCGGCCATCTGGGATTGCACCTTTTGGAAGAAATAATTCCCATTATCAAGAAAAGCAAGACCACTTTGATATTTACCAACACCCGTGGTCAATGCGAAATCTGGTTTCAGAAAATATTGGACAAACACCCAGAATTTGCCGGGAAAATCGCCATGCACCACGGCAGTATTTCCAAAGAGACTCGACTGTGGGTGGAGCAGGCCATCAGGAATGAATCCTTAAAAGCGGTGGTGGCCACTTCCAGTTTGGATCTGGGGGTTGATTTTGCACCTGTGGAAACGGTAATCCAAATTGGAGGACCAAAAGGCGTGGCCAAATTCCTTCAGAGAGCCGGCCGCAGCAACCACAGGCCCGGGGAACCCTCGGTGATTTATTTTCTGCCCACCCACGCCCTGGAACTTTTGGAAGCCTCGGCATTGAAACGGGCGGTAAAGGAAGACGTGGTGGAGGATAGGATTCCCTATCTTTTGAGCTTTGATGTGCTCATCCAATATTTGATCACCCTGGCGGTGAGCGACGGGTTTTACCCCGATGAAATTTTCCCTGAAATCCAGAGCACCTTCTGTTTTCAGGCTATCACAGAAGAGCAATGGCAGTGGTGTTTAAACTTTATCACTCTGGGAAGCCAGAGCCTGCAGGCCTATGACGAATACAGAAAAGTGGAAGTGACGCCCGAAGGTCTTTTTAAGGTGGAAAGCAGGCAGATTGCGATGATGCACCGGCTGAGTATTGGCACCATTGTGAGCGATTCGATGTTAATGGTGAAATATGTATCCGGCGGTTTTATCGGTACCATAGAAGAGTGGTTTTTGAGCAAACTCAAACCCGGAGACAGTTTTGTCTTTGCCGGAAGGACATTGGAACTGGTACGGCTTCGGCAAATGGTGGCCCAGGTGCGGAAATCAACCAAGAAATCGGGAAAAGTGGCCAGTTTTCTCGGGGGTCGGCTACCGCTCTCCTCACAGATGAGCCAGATTTTGAGGGAGGAAATGCAGAGTGCCTGCCTGCCGACTGCTGGCAAAAAAGGCAGCGATGGGCAGGAAGTGGATCATAAACGTAGAACTCTGGAATTAAAAGCTTTAAAACATGTTTTTGAACGCCAGGAGAAAGAGAGCATCGTGCCCGGGGAAAACCAATTTCTCATCGAAACCTTTAAAACCCGTGAAGGCTATCATTCACTCTTTTATCCCTTTGAAGGGCGGTTTGTCCACGAAGCAATGAGCAGCCTCCTGGCCTACCGCATCAGTCTGTTGCAGCCCATTTCCTTTTCTTTGGCCTACAATGACTACGGGTTTGAATTGCTCAGCGATCAATATCTGGATATTCAGGTAATTTTGGACAACAACCTGTTTTCTCCCGAATATCTTTACGACGATTTATACAAAAGCCTCAATTCCACCGAGCTCGCCCGCAGAAAATTTCGAGATATCGCGGTGATCAGCGGAATGGTTTTCCAAGGCTATCCCAACAAAGTGATCAAAACCAAGCACCTGCAAAGCAACAGTCAGTTGCTGTTTGACGTATTTCGGGATTTTGAACCCGACAATCTGCTTTACCTCCAGGCCTACCGCGAAACCTTTGAGCACCAACTGGAAGAAGGCCGGCTGCGCAAGGCGCTGGAACGGATCAATTCACAGGAAATAATTTGGAATAAGTGTATAAAAGCCACCCCTTTCAGTTTTCCCATCATCACCGACGGATTGCGGGCCAAACTGTCTTCGGAAAAATTGGCGGACAGGATCAAGAAGATGACGTTGCAATTGGAGAAGGATTTTTAATCCAAAAACGCATAATCGGTGAATTGGATCTCCAAAAACTAGACCCCACAGGTTTTTAATACCTTTGAGGTCTTTAGAGCTGTAAAAACTCTCTAAAATTCGAAGTGTTGATTACCTCAACTGTCGTATTGTAGGTATCTCCAAACAATTTAGGGATTTTTACCTTTGCATTGGGGCTGTATTTAAATTCGAATCCTTTTATTTCGCCGGCGTCCTCTTCCACATAATCTATTTCCTGCTGCCGCACGGTGCGCCAAAAATACATCCGGGCATCGCTTTTTGCGTATTTCAAGACCTTCAACCGTTCGGCCATCAAAAAATTTTCCCACAAGGCGCCTTTGTCTGCGCGAATATCCAGCAAATTCAAGTTGCCTATCACGGCATTTCGCACGCCGTTATCATAGAAATATATTTTTTGGTTGGTCTTTATTTCATTGCGCAGGTTTTTGCTGAAGCTCGGTAATTTAAAAATCACAAAGGCTTTGCAGAGGATATCAATATAGTTGGAAACCGTGTTTTTATCGATGCCGACCAATTGCGACAATTCGTTATAGCTCACCTCATTGCCCACCTGAAAGGCCAAGGCACGTACCAATTTGTCCAAAACATCGGCCTTTCGAATTCCGCTCAATGCAAGAACGTCTTTGTACAAATAACTGCCCACAAGCTCCCTGAGAACCTCCTTTTCGGAACCTGCCGCAGTGAGCACTTCAGGGTACATTCCATAAATCAACCGAAGATTTATTTGTTGTTTTGCCTCCAAATAGCCCACAGAATTTTCCAATTCTGCCCAAGAAATCGGGAAGAGCTCAAACTCCCATTTTCTGCCCGTGAGCGGTTCATTTATTTGGTTGTTGAGGTCAAATGCTGACGATCCGCTTAGGAATAATTGCACTTGGAGGAATTGGTCGGTAATAATTTTTGAAGTCAGGCCAATATTTTCAATGCGTTGCGCCTCGTCGATAAAAACGCACTTTTTTTGACCAATAATGTTTTGGAGTTCTTGGGTGTTGGGGTTGTTTAAAATTTGGCGTACCATTGGGTCGTCGCCATTTAAAAAGATATAATCCGTGTTATTAAGTATTTCACGAAGAAGCGTGGTTTTTCCCACTTGTCTCGGGCCAATGAGAATAATAGCTTTTCCGCCACCCATCCGTCCTTCAATATCGCCTTGAATTTTTCTGCTAAATCGCATAATCGGTGATTGTATTCACCAAATATACGTGATTTTGGTGAATATGCTCACTAAAATTACTGATTCTAAAATCCATCTTACTGGTTTTTAAAACTTGTGAAGTCTAAGATTGTGTTCAGTTCTTCTAACTTTGCATTGCTGATGAAAAAAATTCAAATAAAAAACCACAAGTTTACGCTCCACTCCAGCGGCGCCATCTATTGGCCAAAAAACAATATGCTGCTAATTGCCGATGTCCATTTGGGAAAAGTGGCACATTTCAGGAAACATGGAGCGCCCATACCCGCGCCGGCGGCTTTTGAAAACCTGGAAAAATTGACCCAAATTTCCAATCAATTTCAACCGAAGACCATTTGCTTTTTGGGCGATCTCTTCCACAGCAAACTGAACGAGGAATGGCAGGATTTTGAAAAATGGACCGAATATACCAAAGCTGAAATAGTCCTTATTTCCGGCAATCACGACATAATCCCATCCCATTTTTACGAAGCCTTGGGAATTAGGGTTTTTGACGAATGGTTGCTCGACGGCTTTCTGCTCACCCACCATCCCACAGATAGCCCCGGTTCTTTTAATTTCTGTGGGCACGTGCATCCAGGTGTGCGAATGAAAGGCGTGGGCCGCCAATATCTTCGGTTTTCGTGTTTTTATAAAACCATTAACAGCCTTATTCTTCCGGCTTTTGGTAACTTTACGGGAAAGCACATTTTAAAACCTTCAAAATCCGATGAGGTTTTCGCCATCGTGGAAGACGAGGTCATCTGTGTGTCTAAGTAAAACATTAAATCAGGGAATTCCCCCTGTTTGAAAAAATCGGGTCTTCGTGGCCTACCAACTATGAAAAAAACGCTTCAGATAGCCAACATTATCGCTTTTGTTACCGTAGTTATCGTAAATTTTCTGGCCGCCGCCGGCGCCATAAACGATACCACTATTGCCGAGATATCAAACGCCAACCCCAACCTGTTTACCCCCGCCGGCTATGCCTTCTCTATTTGGGGACTTATCTATTTGCTGCTTTTAGGCTTTACCATCTACCAAAGCCGGAGCCTGTTTGCCAAAGTGCACGATGATGCCTTTGTGCTGCAAACGGGCTGGTGGTTTGTGCTGTCCTGCTTTGCCAATATCATGTGGCTCATCCTATGGGTCTATGGCTTTATGGAATATTCTATTCTCGCCATTTTTGTGCTTCTTTTTGCCTTGTTGAAAATTGTGCTGAAAAACCGGATGGAACTTTGGGATGCACCTATTTCAGTAATCGTTTTTCTTTGGTGGCCATTCGTGATTTACAGCGGGTGGGTTACTGTAGCGAGTATCGCCAATGTTGCGGCCTATTTAACGAGTATTGAATGGGAAGCTTGGGGCTACAGCGAAGTTTCCTGGGCCATAACCATGATCATCATTGTCGGAATCATAAATCTGGTTGTAACCTGGCGCAGGAATATGCGCGAATTTGCCTTGGTGGGCGCCTGGGCCCTGGTCGCCATTGCAGTTGCCAATTGGGAGCTAAGTTCCGCCGTGGCCAACAGCGCCTTGACTGTAGCCATTATTTTGGTGATAAGCAGTCTTTACCACGGGTTTAAAAATCGCGCCACAAGTCCAATAAATAAATACAGAGATTATAGCAACTCTAAAAAATAAGTATGGAATTTGGAATTTGAATTGTTTGGAATTTCCTCCCTAAACCATTCCCTTAATATCATTCCCCCAGGTTGGGTAGGCAAAAATCATCGCTTTTAGGTTTTCCGGCGTCAACTTGCCGCACAGGGCCAAGACAAAAAGGTTGATCATTTCCCCGGCTTGGTGCGAAATGATATGGGCGCCCAAAATCAGGTTCCGCTTTTTGTCCACGATCGTTTTATAGGCATACACTTCTTCGTTGATCCTTTTGGTGTTGAACCACTTGGGCACGCTTTTGTATTCCACCACATAATCGTAGCCTTTTTCCTTTGCCTCTTCTTCGGTCAAACCGATGGCAGCAATTTGCGGAATGGTAAAAACCACCGAAGGCACCGGCGGAAAATCCATTTGGGTGTGGTTTCCGTTTCTGATATTCAACGATACAATCCGCGCTTCCTGCGAGGAAGTGGGCGTCAACGGCAGAGCTCCGCTGGCCGAAACATCGCCACAGGCATAGACCGATTTATTGGTGGTATTCTGAAGATATTCGTTCACGGAGACACCGTTCTTTTCAAAAGCAATATTTCCTTTTTCAAGATCAAGTTCGTCAATCGAAGGAACGCGACCTGCAGTATTGAAAACCATTCGCGCATCCACATACTGGTCGCTGAGCGGAGCCGAAGCGTCCTTTTTCTCATAATAAACCCTGACGTTTTTCCGAAGCTTTTCCACTTTGGAAACTTTTGCGTTGAAAATAAATTCAATCCCAATTTCTTCCGAAGCTTTTGTAAGGTGCGAAACAATTTCGGCCTCAAAAGGCCCGAGCGGGCGATCCTCAAATTCAATTACCGTAACCTTTGCGCCACAGCGGGCCGCTATGTGTGCAAACTCCATCCCGATATAGCCGGCGCCAACAAACACAAGGCTTTCGGGCAATTTCTCCAATTCAAAAAAATCGTCGCTCACCTTTAAAAGATCCCTTCCGGGAATTTTCAGCTCCATCGGTTTTTGTCCGGTGGCGATCACGACCTTTTTTGCTTTCACCGTTTTTCCTTCCACAGAAAGCGTGTTTTCATCCAGAAATTTCGGCGACTGGTGGTACATGGCAATACCGGCCTCTTTCAGTTTCTTTTCGGTGGCAGCGGGCACGGCATCGGTAAAAGAGGCTTTGTACTTTTGAAGGTCTGGCCAATCTATTTTTGGGGCGGCAACAATGCCCTTGCCTTCCAGATTTTTCGCCAACTGAAAGGCTTCGGTTATGCCTACCAACACTTTTTTGGGGTCGCAGCCGCGGTTGGCACAGGTGCCGCCAAATTCACGGTCGTCGGCCATGGCCACTTTCATCCCCTCGGCAGCGCAATCAAGGGCCACGCTTTTGCCTGCCGTGCCGGTTCCTATTACAAAAAGATCAAATTCCTTGATAGCCATCTTCCGAAAGTAAACATAGTACCCAGGTTTTTATGTTAGCAAAATGATAAAGTTGTTTGAAAAACCTCACAGGTCTTTGAGAGCTGTAAGGTTTGAAGTAAATTTGTCCGTTTTATGAGTAAAAATCTTGTTAGCTCGCTTTATTCACAGTCTTCGCAAACGCGAAAACTGGGGGAAACTATTGCCATTTCGGCGCAGTTTATGCAGCGCGGAGCCGAGGTGCCCAATGACCAAGAAAGTTCGGTGGCTGAGCAGAGCCGAAGCCACGATATTACCGTTTCAGGCCTCGTAGGCTCTTCAGTTTCCTTGGTCATTGCTGAGATTTTTAAAACTTCGGAACGGCCGTTTCTCTTGATTTTTAATGACAAGGAAGAAGCAGCGTATCATTTAAACGATCTGGAAAATCTGCTGGGCGACAAAAACGTGCTTTTTTATCCCGCCAGTTACCGAAGGCCGTACGATATTGAAGAGACCGACAATGCCAATGTGCTATTGCGGAGCGAGGTGTTGAACCGAATAAATTCGCGAAAAAAACCGGCCCTGATCGTCACCTATCCCGAAGCGCTTTTTGAAAAAGTCGTCACCCGAAAGGAATTGCAGCGCAACACATTGAAGATTAAAGTAAACGATCAACTTTCCATCGATTTTGTAAATGAGGTACTGTTTGAATACCGCTTCAAACGCACCGATTTTGTTACCGAACCGGGCGAGTTTTCGGTGCGTGGCGGAATTTTGGACGTGTTCAGTTTCAGCAATGACGAACCCTACCGCATTGAATTTTTTGGCGATGAAGTGGATAGCATCCGTACTTTCGATGTGGAGACCCAACTTTCATTGGAACGGAAAAAGAAGGTTTCCATAATCCCGAACATCGAAAACAAAATCATTGATGAAACACGTGAATCTTTCCTGAAATATATCACCTCCAAAACCGTGGTCTTTCTCAAAAACGAAGCACTTTTCAGCAGCACCATCGACAATCTTTTCAAAAAGGCAACCGAAGCTTTTTCACAATTGAAATCGGAAG
The DNA here is from genome assembly GCA_964431895.1 of uncultured Aequorivita sp. Taxonomy (GTDB): domain Bacteria; phylum Bacteroidota; class Bacteroidia; order Flavobacteriales; family Flavobacteriaceae; genus Aequorivita. The sequence goes on along the minus strand of CAYSLM010000046.1, from coordinate 270 downwards.
TGCGCCAAAGTGAACCCGCCGAACTGTTCTGTACTTCGGAATTATTGAAAGCACAACTTTCCGAATTTACAACGGTCCATTTAAAGAATAGCTCGATTTCGATTTCAGATTCGATTTCGTTTTCAACAAAACCCCAACCCTCATTCAACAAACATTTCAATCTGCTGATTGAAAATTTGAATGGCAATACCGAAAGGGGCTATAAAAACTATATTTTCTGCAGCAGCGAGCAACAGGCCAAACGTTTTCACGACATTTTTGAAGACATTT
>CAYSLM010000045.1:0-19396 GCA_964431895.1 uncultured Aequorivita sp. | reverse complement strand
GAGGTGCCCATCGCCACCATAAAGGTTACATAGGTTGTTGAAAGCGGGAGTTTCATAGAGGTTGCCGTGGCAATCAAAATCCCCGCTACCATTAGATTGATGGAAGCGCGAACCATATCAAAAGCTGGCAGCTCGTATGTCTTGTGCTTTGGCAAGGTGACAACTGGCTTCTCAAAACGCTCGGCAATTTTATCGTTCAGGGATTTTGGCAAAATGTTTTCCAAATAAAGCCCTATCTGGGTGCTTGATTTCACCAAAAATCTCGAGAGCATATTGGGGTTGAATTTTTCGTGGCCCTCGCCTTGACGTGCCAAGTCTATTTCGGTATCTGACACGGTTCGGGCCTTTTTTGAGAACCAAAGGGTAAGCACCATTATTGCTCCGGCACCAAACAATAGCAACGGCTCTGCCGGCACCTTCTCAGCAAGACTGTGCATGTTGTACTCCGTAGCCGCAACGCCAGAAGAGGCCCAATCCAAATAACTGTGATAGGCGGCCATCGGAACACCAATAAAGTTAACCAAGTCGTTCCCGGCAAAGGCGAGTGCCAAACTAAATGTACCTACAGCAATCACGATTATTAAAATATTCTTTTTGAAGATCATCATAAATAGCTGGGCAAACACAGTCCAAAAAATGAAACTGCCACCAATCAGTGGCCACGTACTGCTTTCAATAATATTTCCGAAACTCCCGTAAAAAGGGGTTCCCTTCAGCCCTTTTACGAGTATAAAATAGCTGATGCAGGTAAGGGCCAGCCCCCCGAAAAGAGCTCCAAAGTACTTCATCTTCCTTTCTACGTGAAAAGTAAAAACGAGCCTGGAAAAATACTGTACAATGGCCCCCACCGTAAAGGCAATAGCTACCGAAAGCAGAATTCCGATAATAATCTCAACAGCTTTTTCGGTGTTGATATATTTAGTGATAGCGCTCAGGGTCTCGGCATCATTATGGCCTATCTTAATGAGTGCCATTATTACGGCCGCTCCCAAAAGTTCAAACACGATGGAAACCGTTGTGGAAGTGGGAAGACCTATGGTATTGAAAAAATCAAGAAGAAGTATATCGGTAATCATTACCGCCATGAAAATGATCATGATTTCGTCAAAGTAGAACTCTCCCGGAACAAAAATCCCCTTTCGCGCCACTTCCATCATTCCGCTGGAGAACACGGCCCCGATAAAAATCCCCAAACTTGCTATTATTAAGATAGTGCGGAAGGATAGTGCCTTTGAGCCAATGGCAGAGTTCAAAAAATTTACGGCATCATTGCTCACCCCAACCACCAAATCTGCTATGGCCAAAGCGGCAAGTGCCACGATCATCAAAAGATAGAGATTATCCATACTATGGTTTTATAGTTTGCGCAAATTTCCCACATAAAAAAGGAAGGTTTGTTACCAAATTGTTAACAGTACATTTAAAAATCCAATTGCAGCCGGCCCTGTAAAATATTCACCCTGCCCTGGCCCTCTAGGTGGCCCCATACATAATTGACCATCAGGCGGGTGGCGGGGTTCAAATACCAGTTGAGCCCGGCCGTCCAGTCGGTTTGCCGTCCACCAGCTAGGCTGCCGTCATTCAAATCTGTGGCCGCGTATCGCAGCGCTATTTCCCACGCGCCCCAGCCCCTGTTCGGTCCGCTGAAGTTTTTATTCGGCCTTACCCTATCAAAACCTTCATATGAGCCTTGATATTTTTTTGATTCTCCGGTCAAAAAATAGCTCACTGAGCCGTAATAGGTGGAAAAACGGAAGTTTTGGGGCACGGTATTGATCCAAGCTCCCATATATTCGGCCTGTATGGAAATGGGGCCGTTGACAAAGGCAGTCTCGGCATTGAACAAATTGACGTTTTCCACCCGTGGCAATTCGCCCGTGTTTAGATACTTGGGGGCCAAATGGGCTTCCGGGCGCACCGAGATGCTATAGGTGTGGCTATCGGGTTTGCGGTAGCTGAAGGCGGCTCCCAGATGAAGCAATTGGGCGCGTTCTTTTTTATTGATTGGAAGCCCAGTAACCCTTCCAGTCAAAACGTAGCCGTCATCGGCAAAAGCATCGTTGCTGTTGTTTTGCGCATTTCTGAAAGCACCGAGCTGGGCAGAAAGCCTTTTCCCAAAAAAATCGCGAAGCACCATAATACCATTATTGCGGCCTTGGGCAAATCGGTCATTGGGTTCGCGCTCCATAAAAGTAATGTACTTGCTGCTGGTAAGTGTGGAAAGGCGAAGGGGCTCCTTAAAATGCCCCACCATTAGGCGTCCCACAGCAGGCAGTTGGTTTAGGCCTATATATACATCCTTGAGCTCGGTTTCGTTTCCGCTAAAATCTACCTGGAATTTAAAAAAGGTGTTGTCATAGATATTGCCGGAAAAAAACAACCGGGCACGCCTGAGCTCGGTTCCGCTTTTTGATTCCAAGGGGCCCAAATGGCGGTCCAGATCTTTATGCTGAAATAAATAGGCGTGGTCTACCATAATACGGCCGCCAAATTTTAAGCGGAAATCGCCATCTTCACTTTCCAGCCTAAACCCATTGTTCCATTGAAAGGAAAATGGATTTTTTTCTTTATCCTGTGAAAAGAGAATGCTGGAAGAAAATAACAAAAAGCAGATCAAATATGGCTTGGCTGGCATAGATATGACTGAAAAATAGTTAGGCAAAGAACCGAAAAGAATTGCGGTTTTATGTTTCGGGAAGGTTAAGTTTTTGGTTTTCGTCCATTTTCACATAACAGCTATTCCTATCACTTCTCGTTGGCGCGTGGGCAGGGCCCAAAATTTCATTGGCATACTTTGGGGAAAATGCTAACTTGCCGTCCAAATCATTTCAGCTATGATGCAATGGGACCAATTGCTGTCCATTCGGAAACAGGGGCACACGGGCAAAAAACTTCGAACCGACGAAAATCCCGACCGGCTCAGTTTTGATGTTGATTATGACCGAATTATCTTTTCCTCGGCCTTCCGTAGCCTGCAGGACAAGACGCAGGTCATTCCCCTGTCAAAGACTTCCTTCGTCCACACCCGGTTGACGCACAGTCTGGAAGTGTCTGTGGTGGGGCGCTCCCTCGGCAGGATAGTGGGAAGGGAAATATTGAAAAAACATCCGCATCTTGAACACGTGCACGGGTACCGTGCCAATGATTTTGGTGCCATTGTGGCCGCCGCCGCCCTGGCCCATGACATTGGCAACCCTCCCTTTGGCCATAGTGGCGAAAAAGCTATAGGTGATTTTTTCCTCAACGGCGGCGGCAAGCGTTTTAAGAATTTACTTTCGGAAAAGGAGTACCAAGATCTGGTCGATTTTGAAGGAAACGCAAACGGCTTCAAAATTTTGACCGAATCAAAAAACGGGGTCGAGGGCGGCCTGAGGCTCACCTATGCCACCTTGGGCGCGTTTATGAAATATCCCAAGGAATCGCTTCCCAAAAAACCCACCAACCATATAGCCGACAAAAAGTATGGCGTATTTCAGGGCAATGTAAAATCTTTTGCCGAAGTAGCTTCAGAATTGGGCCTTTTACAAAAGGAACAGAACAGATATGCCAGACATCCATTGGCTTTTTTGGTGGAAGCGGCCGATGATATTTGCTATACCATTATCGACTTTGAAGACGGTATCAATCTCGGGCTTATTGAGGAGGAAATGGCCCTGGAGTATTTGATCAACCTGGTGCGGCACAACTTGAAAAATGAGGTTTATTACAAATTGAAAACGGCACAGGATAGACTGGCCTATCTGCGTTCGCTGGCCATAAATACCCTCGTGGGAGAAGCGGCGGGTATTTTTGCGGCCAACGAAGACGCTATATTGGGCGGGAAATTTTCTGAGGCGCTCTTGGACAAAAGCAAATACAAAGCCCAGATTGACGATATCATAAAGATAAGCATTGATAAAGTTTACAGGAGTACCGAAGTGACCGAAAAGGAAGTCGCGGGCTATACCGTCCTTACCGCACTGCTGGAAGCCTTTACCGCTGCCCTTGAAAATCATTATAAGGGTACCGCCGGCCATCACGACAAACTATTGTTGCGCTTTATCGATTATGATTATGAAGCCACTCAACCGCAATCGGTCTACGATTATTTAATGGAATGCTGCAGTTTCATTTCCCGGTTGACCGATGGCAATGCAGTACAGATATTCCAAAAGGTGAAGGGAAACCTTTAACGGTTTCCTTATATGCATTTTGCATTCTTCTCCGAAAAGCTGGCAGGGCTCCAAATGTTAAAAACCTGGATTTGGGAATTATATCGTTAATTTTATGATATTTTTATGAATTCTATTATTTTTGGGATTTTTCCACTAATTATTTGAAATTCTCTAATCTTTTTTTCTATTCACAATTACCTTAAAACTTAATTTTTAACTTATGAAAAAAGTTCTTTACTTATTTATCATTCTCGCTGTAAACGTGTCCTTTGCGCAGGACTACAGCGGGTTGATAAAATCGTATCTTCAACAAAACCTATCGCAAAAGGCGTTGCAACAGCAGGATATAGCTGATATTGCAATAGCATCAAGTACATCCTCGCGCAGCATGGCTACCAAAAATGTGTATGTGGAGCAGCGCTACCAAGGAATCAAGATCTTCAATTCCGTTTCGCCTTTTGTTATCAAGGACGGAAAAGTGGTAAGCGCCCAACTTTCATTTACGGCCAATGTTGCTTCAAAAGTAAACACTACCGCCCCTACAGTAACCGCTGCCGGTTCTATCTTAAAAGCCGCCAATGCACTTGGCTTGGGAACGCCCTCAAACCTGAGTTTGTTGGAAACCGTTGCCGACCATAGTTATATTTTTTCCAACGGAAATATTTCTTTGGAAAACATACCCGTTACACTTGTCTATCAAAAGATGGATGAAACCGGCGCCCTAAAACTGGCTTGGGACGTGAGCATTTACCTTTTGGATGCCTCACATTACTACAGTGTGCGCATTGATGCGCTTACCGGTGAGCTGCTTGATACCCACGACTGGGTGGTGAGCTGTAATTTTGGTGGGGAACACGCCCACAGCAATACCGAGAGCGTACTTTTCTCCAATTTCAGAAAAGGACAATCCAGCCTGGCCTTGGGCGATGGGGCTTCCTATCGTGTATTTCCTCTTCCCCTTGTAGGCCCCAATGAAGGTGATGATGCCATTGTGACCGATCCATCTGATGCCGTGGCATCGCCTTACGGATGGCACGACTGGGATGGAAATCCCGGTCACGAGTTTACCGTAACGAAAGGTAACAATGTCCTGGCCAATGAAGATGCCAACGGAAACAACGGTCCTGGTGCAACCGCCGAGGGAGGCCCAACCCTTACGTTTGACTTTCCATTTAACCTGCCACAGAATCCCGCCGGTTTTCAGGATGGAGCCATTACCAACTTGTTCTATATGAACAATATGATGCACGATATTATGTACCACTATGGCTTTGATGAGGAAAGTGGTAATTTCCAAAAAAACAATTATGGCAATCCAGGAGTTGGGAATGACTTTGTAGTTGCCGATGCCCAGGACGGAAGCGGAATGAACAATGCCAACTTCAGTACCCCACCCGACGGTGGCGCCCCAAGAATGCAGATGTACCTTTGGAACGCACCCGGAAAAGTGCTTGGTACATTCCTTACCGTAAACAACGGACCGTTGGCAGGTACCTATTACGGTGCTGATTCCAACTTTGCTCCCCCACTGCCCGTAAGTCCCATTACTGCCGATCTGGCTTTGATAGAAGATGACGATAGCGGCTCCTCAACCGATCCTCATGATGGTTGTGATAACGTAACCAACGGCGCCGACCTTAACGGGAAAATTGTAGTGATAAGACGTGGCAACTGTGCCTACAACTTAAAAACACTCAACGCCCAAAACGAGGGAGCTCTGGCCGTGATCGTGGTAAATGATGTGCCGTCAGACCCGCTTCCTATGGGTGGAAATGGTTCGGGCATTACCATTCCTGCCATTATGATTTACCAAACCGATGGAGAAGCCCTTATCGCCTCCTTGCTTAATGGTGATACCATAAACGCAACACTGCAGGACGATGGTTCTGGCAACGACCCCTTCCGTAGGGATGGCGATCTTGACAATGTGGTTATTGCACACGAATATGGCCACGGTATCTCAAACCGGTTGACCGGTGGTGCCGCAGCTGCTGGCTGCCTCCAAAACGAAGAACAGATGGGCGAGGGCTGGAGTGACTACTTCGGCTTGATGCTTACCATAAAACCAGGCGATGACCGAAACAGCTATCGCGGTATAGGTAACTACGTCCTTGGTGAGGGAATTGCCGGAAGAGGATTGAGGACCAAATTTTATACTACTGATTTCTCTATCAACAATTTCACCTACAACAGTATTAAAACACAAGTGGCACCGCACGGGGTGGGCTCGGTCTGGGCCACTATGTTGTGGGATCTGACCTGGGATTTTATTGACCAGTACGGCTTTGACCCCGATATCAAAAACGGTACGGGAGGCAACAATATGGCCCTTCAACTGGTGATTGATGCCCTTAAATTGCAGCCTTGTAGCCCCGGTTTTGTTGATGGTCGTGATGCCATCCTGCAGGCCGATCAATTGGCCAACGGCGGAGCAAACCGATGCCTTATCTGGAGAGCTTTTGCCAAGCGTGGATTGGGCGAAAGCGCAACCCAAGGAAGTACCAATAGCAAGTCAGACGGAAATGAAGCTTTTGACGTGCCTACCGGATGTGAGCTTGGCGTGTCTGACCTAGGTGCCGAAGAAAATAGCTTTATTGTGTACCCCAATCCATCAAATGGCGTACTCAATATTATGTCTAGAGTTGATGTTGGCGAAGCAACCATCGCCATTTATGATATGAACGGAAGAAAGGTATTTAACCAGACCGTCGAACTCCACCAGGCAGCAACCATCGATGCCTCAGGCCTTAATGCCGGTATCTATATGGTTCAGATTGAGGGTGCAGACCGATCACAGACTTCAAAACTGATCATTAAATAATAGGGCCATAAGCCCAAAATAAAAGAGGGAGCTCAACTGGGGCTCCCTTTTTTTATAGATGTTGCTGTAGCTTCTGCTTTATGTTTTCTGGGGCAAAACCCATCAATTGCTGGAGTTCAGTAATTTTTCCGTGCTCGGGAAACACATCGGGCACGCCCATTATTTCAATGGTATTGTGGTAGCCGTGCTTTGCCGCAAAAGTGGTTATGGAAGTTCCCAGGCCGCCTATTACCGTTCCGTCCTCTACAGTTAAAATGACGGAATACGCTTTAAAAATTTGATGCAACAGCTTTTCATCCAAAGGTTTTAAAAACCCGAGGGCAACAATGGCCACAGCTTCTTGTTGGTTGGGATGGAGCATAGCTACTGCCTTCTGGGCGTTTTCGGCCATGGTTCCAAGGGTGATGACGGCAATATGCTTTCCGCTTTTGATAAGCTGGCCCTTGCCAATGGTTATTTCCTGAAACGGTTCTTGCCAATCAAGATTACTTCCCCTGCCACGAGGATAACGGATAAAGATAGGCAGGTCCAGCCCTTTTTGGGCGGTAAACATGATGTTGCGCAGTTCTACTTCGTCCTTGGGGGCAAAGAGGATAAGATTGGGAATGCAGTTTAGATATGCCAAATCAAAAATACCGTGATGGGTAGCACCGTCCTCACCTACCATTCCCGCGCGGTCCAAACAAAAGATAACCGGGATTTTCTGAAGGCAGACATCGTGGATAACCTGGTCATAGGCCCGTTGCAAAAAAGTAGAGTAAATATTACAGAATACCGTATAGCCCTGCGTGGCCAAACCGGCCGCAAAGGTAACCGCGTGCTGTTCGGCAATACCTACATCAAATGCCCGTTCTGGGAACGTATCCATCATATATTTTAGGGAGCTGCCCGTTGGCATGGCTGGCGTTATTCCCACGATTTTCTCATTGTTTGAAGCTAACTCAACCAAGGTTTTCCCAAATACATCCTGAAATTTTGGCGGCAATCTTTCACCGCTACGGGCGGGAAGTTCTCCGGTAAGGGCATTAAACTTTCCCGGGGCGTGGTAGGCAACTTGGTTTTCCTCTGCCTGTCGTAGGCCTTTGCCTTTTTTGGTAACCAAATGGAGCAATTTGGGGCCGGGCACTTTTTTTATGCGTTCCAGTTCGGTAATCAACAATTCAATGTTGTGGCCGTCAATGGGGCCGGTATAATTAAAATTAAGGGCTTCAAAAATATTATCGGAATCCTTGGCTCCGCCGTTTTTTACCCGGGTCAAATAATCCTTGAGGGCGCCAACGCTTGGGTCAATGCCTATGGCATTGTCATTGAGAATAACCAGAAGATTGGTATTGGTATCGCCGGCGTGGTTGAGGGCCTCAAAGGCCATACCGCTGGCAATGGAAGCATCGCCCACTACGGCAATATGCTGTCTTTCGTTCCTTCCGCTTAACTTACTGGCTATGGCCATGCCCAATGCTGCCGAGATGGCCGTACTACTGTGGCCCACCCCAAAGGTGTCGTATTGGCTTTCACTGCGTTTCGGGAATCCGCTTATCCCGCCCAATTGCCTATTGGTATGGAAAATTTGCTTTCGGCCCGTAAGTATCTTGTGACCGTAAGCCTGGTGGCCCACGTCCCACACCACGATATCGTCTGGGGTGTTAAAAACGTAGTGTAGGGCCACGGTGAGCTCTACCACCCCAAGGCTGGCACCCAAATGACCTTCTTTGGTGGCCACGATGTTGATGATAAACTCCCTAATTTCACGGGCAAGTGCGGACAACTGTTTCTTCGGAAGTTTCCGCAGATCAAATGGTGATTCTATTTGGGATAAAATTGTTTCTGACACGTTGTAAAGATACGCCTATTGCAAAATAGAAGGTAATTTGAGGCGTTAATTTGTTAATTCGTAATTTCGTATTTGGAATCCGTATTTCTTTAAAAGGAAAAAGCAAATCTAAGCAGTGAACCTGATCAATCCCTTCGACGAAACTTATTTTATGAAACGTGCCTTGGCCGAAGCGGAGGCTGCCTATGAGAAGGGCGAAGTGCCTATTGGGGCCGTTATAGTTGTGGAGAACCAAATCATTGCAAGGGCCCACAACCTTACCGAGACCCTCAATGACGTAACCGCCCACGCCGAAATGCAGGCCATTACCGCCGCGGCCAACTATTTGGGCGGTAAATATTTAAGGGGCTGTACGCTTTACGTAAGCCTGGAGCCGTGCCAGATGTGCGCAGGGGCCCTGTTCTGGAGCCAGATCTCAAGAATCGTGTACGGAGCGAGCGACCCGCAACGGGGCTGCACCGCCCTAAACACCAAACTGCACCCCAAAACAACACTGGTAGGCGGCATAATGGAAAAGGAGGCCTCAACGCTGTTGAAACGCTTCTTTATTGAGAAACGAAATCTAAACTAAACCCCTGGGCCACAAACAATAAAAAAGCCCTTCAAAAAAATGAAGAGCTTTTAAAAATCCGTCACTTATATTTTCTTAGTCGTGGATTACCCGTACTTGAGCGGCCACCATTCCTTTTCTTCCTTCTTCTTCAACATATTCAACCCTGTCACCTTCGTTGAGGGCTTCGCCGTTCAATCCGGTAACGTGTACGAAAATGTCTTTTCCGGTCTCATCGTTAGTGATAAAACCATAACCTTTGGATTCGTTAAAAAACTTTACTGTTCCTTCCATTTTAAATAAAAAATAAATTAATAATAAGTTGCAAATGTATAATAATTATAACTTCAATTGTTAAGAAAATGAAAAAATTTTTGGAAAGGCTTCGGCTGCTATATCTTCTTTTCCTTTTGGAAATCGCGCATTTTCTCAATATTTTCCTTGTTCAGCATATAATCTTTTACGTTTCGTTTTCGCCATCTATGGTATATGAACAAGGGCATCAAAAGAAAGAACCCAACCATAAGGCTTAGGCCTATTATCAAATTTCCCGTGGCCTCGTCCTGTGGTTTTATATAGAAGCCCACGCATATGGCCACCACCACCGAGATGAATAATATGGTCAAAAAATATTTCATAAAACTATGGTTTTTACTTGATGAAAATAAGTTATGGCTTATCGGCCCGAAAAATCAATGAGTTTACGTCTATAGGCCGTTAGCAGTTTCGATTTTGAGATAAAGCCGTAATAGACCCCGTCCTTGATGACGGGTAAGTTCCAGGCTCCGGTATCTTGGAATTTTCTCATCACATCAGTCATTTTATCTGCTTTCAGGTCAATAATGCCTGGCGGGCTGTGCATGAGTTCGCTGGCTTTGACGGTTTTGTACAGTTTTTGGTCAAACATAACCGGGCGCAGGTCGTCCAGCAGGATAATTCCTTCCAGGGCCTGTGTTTTTTTGTTGAGCACCGGAAAGAGGTTTCGCTTGGATTTTACTACGGCCTCGTGCACCATTTCCCCCAAATTCATCTCGGGATATATGGCAATGAAATTGCGTTCCACCACCATATCAATATCCATAAGTGTAAGGACGGCATGATCCTTATTGTGGGTTATCAGTTCGCCCTTGCGGCCCAGTTCCATGGCGTAAACCGAATGTGGGATGAAGTATTTGGTCAGGGAAAAGGAAATGGCAGAGGTAACCATCAAGGGGACAAAGAGTTCATAGCCGCCCGTAACCTCCGCAATAAGGAAGATGGCAGTCAGTGGGGCGTGTAGCACCCCAGCCATAAGACCTGTCATTCCTACCAGTGTAAAATTGCTTTCCGAAACGGAAGTGTTGAGCACGCCTATGTTGTTAATGATCTTTGCAACACAGTTTCCCATAATGCTTCCCATAAAAAGGGTTGGGGCAAAAATGCCGCCTACCCCGCCGGCACCAAAGGTGAGTGCACTGGCAATTATCTTAAAGACCACCAGGCCGGCCAAGAGCATCACCACCACCCAGATACTCGAGAGCTCGAGATTGAAAAAGTTGTTTTCAAGGGCCGCCGCGGGATTGCCCTGTACCAGATTGTTAATGATTTCATAGCCTTCGCCGTAAAGGGGTGGAATGAAATAAATGAGGATGCCCAACCCTATTCCGCCAATCAACAGTCGTTTTGTGGGCGAGGCAATTTTCTCAAAAAATTCCTGGATAAAGGCGTACATTTTGGTGTAATATACCGAGACCATTGCAGCGATCAATCCAAGCAAGATGTAGTATGGAATATCGTTGATGGCAAATTTATCGGTAATTTTAAAGGGAAGAAGTATATCGCTTCCCAAGAAAAAATATGAGGTTGTAACTGCCGAGACCGATGCCAATAGCAAGGGGACCATGGAAGCCAGGGTAAGGTCAAGGCTAAATACCTCAACGGCAAAAACAATGGCGGCAATGGGAGCCTTAAAGATGGCAGACATGGCCCCGGCTCCCGCGCAGCCAATGAGAAGGGTGCGGGTAGACTGGTTCATGTGGAATAGCCGCGAAAGATTGGAGCTAATGGCGGCACCCGTGGCCACCGTGGGACCTTCCAATCCTACCGAACCCCCGAAACCTACGGTGATGGGAGCGGTAATCAAACTGCCAAACATCTGGAAGGGCCGCATAAACCCCTTTCTTTTTGAAATGGCATAAAGGGTTGATGGAATACCGTGGCTCACCTTGTGGCGGATGATGTAGCGCATGGCCAAAATCACCAACGTAAGGCCAATAATGGGAAAAATGAAATAGAAGGCGGCGTGGTAGTCGGCCACCACCCTTACTTCCAATAAATGCTGGATAAGGTGGGTAAGGTTTTTGAGCACAACGGCCCCTATCCCGGCCAAAAGTCCCACCACAATGCTCATAATGAATATAAACTGCTTGTGCGGGATATTTTTTATGCGCCAGATAAGAAATCGGGTGATTATGTTTCTTTTTTGCGTTGGCATCTTTAAAACTATCAAAAAAATCCTGCACGGGCAGGATTTTTCCTTAGGATTTTATTTCGAGCTTTAAGTGGAGCTCTTCCAGTTGTTTTTCGTCAATGGGTGACGGGGCATCTATCATCACATCGCGGCCGGCGTTGTTTTTGGGGAAGGCGATAAAATCGCGAATGGTTTCCTGTCCCCCGAGAATGGCAACCAGCCGGTCCAGGCCAAAGGCAATGCCGCCGTGGGGCGGAGCGCCGTACTGGAAGGCATCCATCAAAAAGCCGAACTGCGCCTTGGCTTCTTCCGGCGTAAAGCCCAAAAATTCAAACATACGTGCCTGGGTGGACTTGTCGTGGATACGGATGGAGCCGCCACCTATCTCATTCCCGTTCAATACCAGATCATAGGCATTGGCCTTCACCGCTGCGGGGTCGGTATCCAATAGCTCGAGCTGCCCGGGTTTGGGAGCTGTAAAAGGGTGGTGCATGGCGTAATAGCGTTGGGTTTCGGCATCCCATTCCAATAAGGGGAAGTCAACTACCCACAAGGGTGCAAATTCGTTGCTTTTTCTAAGCCCAAGTTGTTCGGCCAGATGCATTCGCAGGGCGCTCAATTGGGTGCGGGTTTTGTCTTTTTCTCCAGAAAGTACGCAAACCAGATCGCCGGGCTTGGCGCCGGTGCTTTCGGCCCATCTTGCCAAGTCGTCCTGATCGTAAAACTTATCGACCGAAGATTTATACGTGCCATCCTCATTGCAGCGCACATAGACCATGCCCTGGGCACCAATCTGTGGGCGTTTTATCCAATCGATTATTTTGTCTATTTCTTTCCTTGTGAATTTATTGCCGCCCGGAACGGCTATCCCTACCACCAGTTCGGCCTGGTTAAAGACGTTGAAGTTTTTGTGTTGCGCCACTTGGTTCAGCTCGCCAAATTCCATCCCAAAACGGATGTCGGGCTTGTCGTTTCCGTATTTGGCCATGGCTTGGTCATAGGTCATTCTGGGGAATTCCTTTATTTCTACGCCGTTTATTTCCTTGAGCAAATGTTTGGTCAAGCCCTCAAAGGCATTTAGGATGTCTTCCTGTTCCACAAAAGCCATTTCGCAATCTATCTGGGTAAACTCGGGCTGGCGGTCTGCTCGCAGGTCTTCATCGCGGAAGCACTTCACTATTTGGAAGTATTTATCGAGCCCACCCACCATCAACAGTTGCTTAAAAGTTTGCGGGCTTTGGGGCAGGGCGTAAAATTGGCCCTCGTTCATTCGGGAAGGCACCACAAAATCGCGCGCGCCCTCGGGGGTCGATTTAATCAAATATGGGGTTTCTACTTCTATAAAGCCTTTATCAGAAAGGTAGTTCCTCACCGCAATGGTAACCTTGTGCCTTAGGATAAGGTTGTTTCGTACGGGATTCCTTCTAATATCCAGATAACGATACTTCATCCGCAGGTCCTCGCCGCCATCGGTCTCGTCTTCAATAGTGAAGGGTGGGGTAAGCGATTCGTTCAGAACGCACAGTTCATCTACCAGGATTTCCACATCGCCCGTTGGGAGGTTTGGGTTTTTGGATTCGCGCTCAATTACGGTACCGCTTACTTGTATGACGAACTCGCGGCCAAGGTTGGCGGCCTTTTCCATAACGTCTTTTGGGGTACGCTCTTCGTCAAAGATGAGTTGGGTGATCCCGTACCGGTCACGAAGGTCAACCCAGACCATAAAACCTTTGTCTCTTACTCGTTGTACCCATCCTGCCAGGGTTACTTTTTTGTTAATATGGTCGGAACGAAGCTGGCCGTTGTTGTGTGTTCTGTACATTTTATTCGGAAAAAATTAAGAGCGCAAATTTAATAAGTAAAAGATGAATAGTTGTGGTGTTGAGGAGATTATTATTATCTGGGAAAGAAAGTTAAAATTGAAGTTGCCCCGTAAATGCGCCTTATTTCTATTGGGTTAGGCCTGGAAAGAAACAATCCTGAAAAGGGAAAAATCCCTTCGGAGCGGTATCCAAAAGGATTTTTTTTATGTGCTTTATGGCTGTGCGGCTTGTTTTTCCCTTAATTTTTTCAATTCCTTCATCCTGCGTTTTTTTCTGAACCTGATCTTGGCGCGGTTCACCAGATAAAACATGACAGGTACAACGATCAAGGTGAGGAAAGTGGCGAAGATCAAACCGAAGATTACCGTCCAGGCCAGCGGGCCCCAAAATATCACGTTGTCGCCACCAATATAGATATTCGGACTGTAATCTGTAAACAGCCCAAAGAAGTCTATGTTGAAGCCAATGGCTAAGGGTATAAGCCCCAATACGGTGGTAATGGCAGTGAGCAATACCGGGCGCAGGCGCGATTTGCCGCCCGCCACGATCAAGTCAAAATATTGGCGTTTGGTGAGCATGTCGTCGTCGTCCATTTCCAGTTCCTGCATTTTCCGGTCAATAAGGATTTGTGTATAGTCTATGAGCACGATGGCATTGTTTACCACAATCCCTGCCAGCGAGATGATGCCCATCATGGTCATGATAATAACAAAATCCATTTGGAAGATGACCAGCCCAAGAAATACGCCGGCCAAGCTGAGCACGACCGAGGTGAGAATAATAATTGGCTTTGAAAGCGAATTGAACTGGGCCACCAGAATGAGCATAATGCCGCCCAAGGCATAAAATAGGGCCAAGAGAAGAAAATCCATATTATCAGCCTGTTTTTCCTGCTCTCCGGTAAACTCGAGATTTATATCTTTGGGAAGGTTGTAGTTTTGCAGCTCTGTCTTGAGGTCGTTTACAATCTCCGTAGCGTTGTACCCGCCCAAAACGTTGGAGTAGAGGGTGATGGTACGCTTTAAATCTTTCCGTTTAATGGAACTGAAGGAAGCGGTATTGTTCTTTGATACCATGGCCGAGATAGGCACCTGTATTATCTTCCCTTGGTTGTTTCTGAAGGTAATGGGCTGGTTGAAAAGCACGCTTTCGTCATACCGATATTTATCGGCAAGGCGTACGTTAATCTCATAATCGTCATCACCTTCCTTGTAAGTTGAAGCTTCTTCGCCGAAGATAGCCCGGCGCAGGGTCTGGCCCACCTGCCCGGTTGACACTCCCAATCGCCCGGCCTTTTCACGATCTACGGTCACGTCCATTTCGGGTTTGTTCTTGTTGACGTCTATCTTCAACTCCTCGATTCCGCTTATGCCCAGCCCCTCAATATAAGAGCGTAGGTCTTCGGCCTGACGAAGGAGCTGCTCATAATCATCACCGCTCAGTTCAATATTGATGGGATAGCCCACGGGTGGGCCGGCGGCATCTTTTTCAACAATAATGGAGGCACCGGGGAAACCTTTAACGGCCTCTCGCACTTCCTCAAGCACGTGGCTACTTTTTACGCCCCGCCGCAGTTGATAGTCGCGCATGGAAAGGGTGATTTTTCCTTTTTGTGGCATATCGTTGCTCTGGCCACCATCGGTCATAGGGTTACCGGCACCCTGGCCCACCTGTGATATGGCAGACTCTACCATATAATTGTAGCCGTTGTCGTTATATTTATCAATAACGTTGAAAATGCGCTGCTCTACCTTTTTGGTAAGCTCATTGGTTTTTTCAATATCGGTGCCCTGGGGATACTCTATGTAAGTGATAATTTGGTTGGGTTCATTTTCTGGAAAGAATAGAACTTTGGGCTGTGCCAGACCAACAAGAACGAATGACAATATCAAAAGGCCGATAGTGCCAAAGAAAAATAGATACGCCTTTTTTCCGCGGAGGGCAAATTTGAGGGTTTTCTCGTAATAGTTTTCCAGCTTTTTGAGTGACTGAAACTGGAAATAATCAACCGCTCCCGAAAGCACATATTTATAAAACCAAAGCATAATGGCCGACAGGATCGCAAGATTGCCAAAACCACGTAGAGCGGCTACGTCAATGGCAAATCCACCAGCCAATAGCAGTATGCCCACGCCCAGTAAAATAAGGCTCCAGCGAATGAGTTTCCTTTTGGTCAAAGGCTCTTCCTCGGTCTTCATAAACTTAGCGGTGAGCATGGAGTTTATTATGAGCGCCACAAAAAGGGAGGAAGAGAGTACCACGGAAAGCGTTATGGGGAAATAGACCATAAATTTACCAATGGTCCCCGGCCATAAGCCCAGTGGAAAAAATGCTGCCAGCGTGGTTGCCGTAGATGCTATGATGGGCCAGGCTATCTCACCCATACCTTGTTTTGCAGCCTTGCGGGCCGGCATGCCCTCGCTCATAAGGCTGTACACGTTTTCAACCACCACAATACCGTTGTCAACCAGCATCCCCAAGCCCATAACCAGCCCAAACAAAACCATGGTATTTAAAGTAAAGCCCAGGGAGGAAAGTATAAATAGCGACATCAACATGGAAAGGGGAATGGCAAAGCCCACAAAAAGCGCATTTCTAAAACCTAAAAAGAACATGAGAACCAACACCACTAAGATCACCCCAAAAATGATGTTGTTGACCAGATCATTCACCTGGTTTTCGGTCTTTATAGATTGGTCGTTGCTCAGGGATATGTGGAGCCCCTGGGGCAGATAGGTGTCTTTCTCGTAGGCGAGAAGCTCCTTAATTTGCTCAACGGCCTCGATCATGTTTTTGCCGGCGCGCTTTTTTATATCGAGCATAACCACCGGCTCGCCGTACTCACGGGCATAGGTGGAAGGGTCTTTTTCCTGGAACTTAATGTCGGCAATATCTTTTAGGAAGATGATACCATCGTCTCTTTTCACAACTACATTCTCCAGCTCCTTGGGATTTTGGATTTCCCCAGTGATGCGGATGTTTTTCTGTACCCCATTGGTAATGATATTTCCGCCAGAAATAGTGTTGTTTTCTCCTTTTATAGCGTTTATGATGTTGTCGAAGCTTACTTGTGAAGCCGACATTTTATAGATATCAACGGCTATTTCCACTTCCTTTTCCTCGGCACCGCGAATGGTAGCTTCCTTTATCTGCGGAAGCAGCTCGATCTTGTCCTGGAGATATTCGGCATAATCCTTTAGTTTTTGAACCGTGTAATCGCCGGTGAGGTTGATATTGAGAATGGGAAATTCCTCTGAAAAGTTCAGATCAAAAACATTGGGCTCTACCTTGGCGCCATTGGTCAATACGGGCCAGGTAGTCTCGGCCTTTACTTGGTCTACCTTGTCTTTGATAGATTGTTTTGCTACGGGAATGGGAACGGTCTCTTCAAACTCTACGATGATAATGGAGTAGTCCTGAAGGGTAGTGGAGGTAATTTCCTTTACGCCGGCCACGTTTTTAAACTCTTCTTCCAGAGGCTCGGTGATAAATTTCTCCACATCTTCGGCAGAGTTCCCCGGGTTTACGGAGCTCACGTATATCTTCGTCTCGATAATTTCCGGAAAAGCCTCCCGCGGCATACTGTAATAGGCAAAAACACCCATAAAAAGGATGATGGCCATGATTACATAAACCGTCATCTTGTTGTCTATGGCCCACGACGAGATGCTGAATTCTTTGTACGGGTTCTTGCTCATAATGCAGGGGTTGCTTAGTTTTTAATGGTAACCTTTTGACCGTCGCGCAGGGTTTTTGCGCCTTCTTTTATAATAGTATCTCCTTTTTTGAGACCTGCTTTCACCAAGGTGTGGTTTTCATAGGAAAGCCCCGTTTCAAGAATGAGGCGTTCTGCCACACCCAATGAGTCGTTGATGGGTTTGTATTTAAAGGCGATGGTCTGGCCCTGGGCATTTTCCTGAAGAATGTTTTCCGGAATAGTTATAGCGTTTTCAGCGGTAAAGTCATTCACCTTTACCGTGGCAATGAGATTGGGTTTTACCAGGCCATCCTCATTGGGAATCGCGATCTTAATGTCGAAACTCCGGTTGTTGGGGTTTATGTAATTGCTTACCTGGCGTACGGTGCCGGTAAAATTTTTGTCTATGGAGGCTAAATTTACCTTTACCTGGGTTCCGATGGCTACGTTTTTCAAATAGGTCTCGGGGATTGATGCCTCTACATACATATTGCTGAGGTTTACCAGGCGTATTACCGGAGTTTGGCCGGGCACTACCACTTGGCCGGGATCGGCTATTACATCGTCTACCACCCCGCTAAAGGGTGCCGTAATCACTGTTTTTGCCAATTGCGATCGTAACTGTTGGGTAGCGTTTCGGGCCGCTTCAAAATTGGTCTTGGCTTGTAGGTATTGGATCTCTGAGCCTATTTTTTGCTCCCACAGTCGTTTTTGTCGTTCAAAGGTAGTTTGGGCCAATGCCAGTTGGGCCTCCGGTTGCGCCACTTTGCTGGCCAGTCCCCCGTCATCTATCTTGGCCAGGCGCTGGCCTTTTGATACCCGCTGGCCTTCCTTCACATATACCTGGGTGAGCACCCCGGAATATTCGGCATTGAGAACCACATTTTGGTCTGTGGCCACATTGCCCTGTACCTCTACATAGTGTTTAAAAACCGTGTCGGTCACAACGGCTGCGGTTACCAAGGCTGGGCGTTCCTTTTTTTCATGCGAGTCAATGTACTGGTTCAGTTGATCAATGGCTTCTTTTAGGTCGCGCTGCTGCTTGTTGAGCTGGGCCCGTTTTGCCTTTATCTCCTTCATATTGCCCGAAGCAATAACGGCATCGACCGATTTGTTGTCGCCACCACATGAAAGCAGGAAGGTTGCGGCAATTATCAATAGGACAGAATTTTTCATTTGTTGATTTTATTTATTACCAATGGGTTTTGATTTCACCTTTTGCTTAACTTAAACTAGGGGGTTTAATATTTTCCTTTTATTTCTTCATAATTAATACGCAATTGCGGAATGTTTAAAACGGTTTCCAAATTGGCTTTTTGGTTTATCACCTCCAGCATGGCCTGGAAATATTGTTGTTGGGCGGTATAGAGTTGGGTCTGTGCTTGACGCAGATCGAAACTGGTGGAAAGCCCTTCGGTAAACTTGATCTGGTTTTTGTGCTCGATGCGTTGTGCCAGTTCCAGGTTTTTCTGGGCGTTTTGATAATTGTCTATGGCAAATTGGTAATTGCTCTGCGCGGTGGTCAAATCTAGCCTTATCTGCTGTTTGGTTTGCTCCAGGTCGGTCCTGGCCTGGTCCAGGGCGATACGGGTACGTTGGTTGGCCGCATGGCGAAGCCCGCTGCTAAAGATGGGAATGTTGAGGCTAATGCCCAATACCGATGACTGGTACCACTTTTGGTCGCCACTGAAAAAGGTGAAATCATTGCTATTGGCCGAGGTTCCATAATTTACGAAGGCCGAAAGGCGGGGAAGGTACTTGCTTTTTTCCAAACGATTTTCAAAATACCGTTGCGATACCAGATTGTTGGCAATTTTATAATCTACATTGTCCGTGATATTTAGGGAAGCATTCAACAGGGCGAGACTGATATTTTGGTCTGCCAGGTCGCTTAGGTCATCTGTCAAAACTACCGGCGCCTCCACATCAATCCCGAGGGCCAGGTTGAACATCTGCTTGGCTATGGCCAGACTGCGCTGGGCGTTTTGCAACTGGGTTTCAATATCGAGAAGGGTTATTTCCAGATGTTACAAGCTCTCTTCCTCCGTGAGTCCGATTTCGTAAATTTTGC
>CAYSLM010000044.1:0-19422 GCA_964431895.1 uncultured Aequorivita sp. | reverse complement strand
GCCTTTGTGGAAGACCATCCCGAAATCGTAAAGAACATCCAGGCCGTTTTTAATCAGGACAACGGCACGGGAAGGGTCGTAAAAATAAACGGAGCCGGATTTTTGAATTCTTACGACTATCTTTCGCGATGGCTGAAAGCGGTGCCGGATACCATTGGCAAACAAATTGAGACTACTTTTCCGGGCTGGCCTGCTCGTGGAGGATCTGACAATGCCAGTTTTGTTGCAGCCGGTGCGCCTGCCTTTAGCTTGAGTTCGTTGAGCTGGAGCTATTGGAATTACACCTGGCATACCAACCGCGATACTTACGATAAAATTGTGTGGGACGATGTGCAGAGCAATGTAATCCTAACGGCAATTCTGGCCTATATGGCTTCGGAAGATCCCGAAAAATCATCTTGGGAACAGATCAAACTACCCATTGACGAAAAAACAGGCGAACCGCAAAAATGGCCATCACCAAGAGTGCCGGAGCGGAAGGGAGAAAATTAGAAAAGCACCAAAACTAAAAACCCAAATTCCAATTGCGAGCGAAGCGCGGCAATCTTTGGAATTTGGTATTTGGTATTTGGTATTTGGAATTTGGTATTTGGAATTTGGTATTTAATGGAAATTTGTAGCTTGTAATTTAGATTTTACAAGTTGAAAGCTTCCCTGACCTTATCAACATAGTCCAACTTTTCCCAAGTAAAAAGCTCCACTTCCTTCTCCATTTTTCCGTTGTACGGGCTTTCAAAAGTCTTGGTAATCACCTCCGGATTTCTTCCCATATGGCCATAGGAAGCAGTTTCGGAATAAATTGGGTTTCTCAATTTCAATCTTTTTTCAATGGCCGCGGGGCGCATATTAAATATTTCCGAAACTTTTTTGGCAATCTCGCCATCAGATAGCTTTACGTTTGAGGAATTATAGGTATTCACCAAAATGGAAGTGGGTTCCACGACCCCGATGGCATAGGAAACCTGTACCAAAACCTCATCGGCAACGCCAGCTGCCACGAGATTTTTGGCAATATGCCGTGAGGCATACGCCGCACTTCGGTCCACTTTGCTGGGGTCTTTTCCGCTAAAGGCCCCGCCGCCATGCGCGCCTTTTCCGCCGTAGGTGTCTACGATAATTTTTCTTCCGGTCAAGCCGGTATCGCCGTGCGGGCCGCCGATTACGAATTTTCCGGTTGGATTTATGTGATAAATTATTTCATCATTAAACAATTTCTGGACGTACTCGGGAAGTTGCTTTTTCACACGGGGTATCAAGATCTCCTTGATGTCCTTTTTGATTTTGGCCAGCATGTTTTCATCGGTGTCAAAATCGTCGTGCTGGGTAGAAACCACGATGGCCACAATTTTCTGCGGAATATTATCGTCGCTGTATTCAATGGTTACCTGGCTTTTGGCATCGGGCCGAAGGTATTTTATTTCAGAATTTTCGCGCCGAAGGGCAGCCAATTCAATTAAAATCTTATGCGAAATATCCAGCGCCAAAGGCATATAGTTTTCGGTTTCCTTGGTGGCATACCCGAACATCATCCCTTGGTCGCCCGCGCCCTGTTCTTCCTTGTTGGCGCGGTCCACACCTTGGTTGATGTCCTGCGACTGCTCGTGGATGAGCGAAATGACCCCACAACTGTCACCGCTGAATTTATATTCGCCTTTTGTGTAACCAATTTTATTGATCACGTCGCGGGCAATGTTCTGCACATCGAGATAGGTATTGCTTTTTACCTCGCCGGCCAAAACAACCTGGCCCGTGGTCACAAGGGTCTCGCAAGCCACTTTGCTCTCTGGGTCGAAAGCCAGGAAATTATCCAAAAGCGCATCGCTTATCTGATCTGCAACTTTATCTGGGTGTCCTTCGGAAACACTTTCCGAAGTAAATAAGTAAGCCATAAAAATAATTTTAAATTTTTTATTTGGACGTAAGACGAAAAGGGAGAGGATTTAAGACTAAAATGATTTTCTTATTTGAATGCTTTTTTAGTCTTAAGTCTTATGTCCTAAAGTCTTAAGTCATTTTTCCAGTAGATTTGACGGAAGCGCCGAAGGTAGGTTTTCACTGCCTTTAGCATTTTTTATTGAGGTTGCAATCAGTCAAATCTTTCCTCCAAAATTTGTCTTGGCAAAAGTAAAAAATTAAAGCGAATGGAAAATTTATTTAAACTTTTTTGCCGCAAAATTTGGTTATTAAATTTTTCCGCCCTTATATTTGCCCCCACAAAGTTCAAGTCTTTATTGAAATGTTATCAAGAAAGGTGGAGGGAATAGACCCTGCGAAGCCTTAGCAACCTCCCGTGCCAAACGGGGAAGGTGCTACATTCTACACCAATTATTTTTTTGAATTGGGGATAGATAACGAAAAACCAATCTTCTTTCCCGGAGATTGCTTTTCAACTTTTCTTTTTAACGTTTTTCTATTGTCCCGAATTTATTTCGGGATTGAATTTTTGTTTTAATCTATTTATTAACTCAAAAAATTTAGAAAAATGAGTACAACAAACCATTTCGCAACCCAACTGTTGCACGAAGGGCACGACACTGCCAACACCTCCGGAACCCGCGCCGTTCCTATTTATCAAACATCCAGTTATGTGTTTCGGGACAGCGCCCATGCAGCCAATCTCTTTAATCTTTCCGAACCCGGATTTATCTATTCGCGATTGAACAACCCCACCTGCGATGTTCTTGAAAAAAGGCTCGCCGCCATTGAAGGCGGTATCGGTGCCGTAACCACTGCTTCGGGAGCATCGGCCATCGCCACGACATTATTGACCTTGTTGCGCAGCGGCGACCACTTGGTAGCCTCCAGCAGCCTGTACGGCGGAACGTTCAATCTCTTGAATGTCACCCTGCGCCGCTTGGGCATTGAAACCACCTTTGTGGATCCTTCCGAAAAAGAAAATTTCGAAAAAGCGGTGCAGGAAAACACCCGCGCCATTTTTATCGAATCGCTTGGAAATCCAAAATTGGATGTGCTGGACATTGAGGCCATTTCGACTGTGGCCAAACAGAAAAAGGTTCCATTGATTGTCGATAATACGGTGGCTTCCCCGGCATTGTTGAACCCCATCGCTTTTGGAGCCAATATCGTCGTCCATTCCCTCACCAAATACATCAACGGAAATGGAACAACCCTTGGCGGCGCCATCATCGATGCAGGCACCTTTGATTGGACCAATGGAAAATTTCCTGAATTCACCGAACCTTCAGCAGGGTACCACGGCTTGATTTACGCCGAAGTTTTAAAAGAAGCCGCCTTTATTGCCAAAGTGCGCATTGAAGGCCTTCGCGATTTTGGTGCGGCATTGAGCCCCTTCAGTGCATTCCAAATTTTGCAAGGTTTGGAAACGCTGGAAATCAGGTTGAAAAAACACAGCGAAAACGCACTGGAATTTGCCAAATGGCTACAAACCAGGGAAGAAGTAACTTGGGTAAACTATCCCGGCCTGGAGAGCAGCCCTTATTATTCGCTTTCGCAAAAATATCTTCCCCATGGACAAAGCGGGCTGGTAACATTTGGACTGAAGGGCGGCTATAAAGCGGCCCAAAAAGTGGTGGATGGGGTAAAGCTGTTTTCGCTGGTAGCCAATATCGGCGATACAAAATCACTCATTATCCATCCGGCAAGCACCACGCACCAACAATTGAGCGGGGCAGACCAAACAGCTGCTGGCGTAACTCCAGATTTGATAAGACTTTCCATAGGGCTCGAGAATATCGAAGACCTAAAGGCAGATCTGCAACAGGCCTTTAAAGCTGTCAAACAAGCGGCATTGGCATAATTTTTCATCAAAACCGGATCATGGCACAGCTATCTAAATTATGGTTAAAAAATTGTACCACCCAAAGCGGGCTACATCTCCCAGCCCTTCCACTTTCCTACCAGGTTTTTGGAAGGGAACTGGGCACCGCTCCCGTGGTTTTGGTAACCCATGCCCTTACGGGAAACAGTGAAGTGGCCGGCCCCAAGGGCTGGTGGAACATTTTGGTAGGTGAGGGCAAAAGCATTGACCTAAACCAATATTCGGTTTTATGCTTTAACGTACCCGGAAATGGTTTTGATGGGTTTACAATTTCCGACTATGAGGCGGTTTTCGTTGTGGATGTGGCCCATTGGTTTGCATGGGGTCTCGAAACGTTAAAAATTAAGACAGTCTTCGCAGGGATTGGCGGTTCGCTGGGTGGGGCCATTCTTTGGCAAATGGCGGTTTTAAAACCGGCACTGTTTCAAAATTTAATTCCCATTGCGAGCGACTGGAAGGCCAGTGACTGGGTGATTGCCCAATGCAGGGTGCAAAAGCAAATCTTGGAAAATTCCAGAAAACCGCTCCACGACGCCCGGGTGCACGCCATGACTTTTTATAGAACGCCGCAATCGTTTCGGGAGAAATTCAACCGCAGCCAACACCCCGATCTGCCAATTTATAATGTGGAAAGTTGGTTGCTCCACCACGGTCAAAAACTGGAACGGCGCTTTCAACTGGCTTCCTATAAATTGATGAACCACCTGTTGATGACGGCCAATGTGGAAACCGAAGCCCACAATTTTGAAAGTTTGGCTTCAAAAATAGAAGGCGATATTCATTTGGTGGGAATTGACACCGACGGCTTTTACATTTTTGAGGAAATCCAAAATACTTTTTTTCAATTAAAACCCTCAAAAATCAATGTGCATTTGGCCGAGATTAAATCCATTCACGGCCATGATGCCTTTTTGATTGAACACGAACGAATAACAAATATTCTGGAGCCTATTTTCAAGCCAGAGAAAAACTTATTTAACAAACAGCCCTATGAGCACGCAACTATTGCATAGTCCGGTCGTGGACCGCATTGACCTAAACCATATCAAAAAGAAAAAGATAAACCTCGCCATTTTTGGCCACGGCAATGTGGGCAGCCAGTTGGTGGAGCAGATCATTTCCTCCAGAGAGGAAATCTCCCGCCGCCGCGATCTGGAACTGAATATTTTCGCAATTGCCAATTCAAAAACCGTTTTGCTTCGGCAGGGTGGTTTGCCCAAAAATTGGTTGGAGGAAAAAACCATCTCGGGCGAGGAATATTCTCCCGAAGATGTGATTTCCTTTGCAAGGTCAAACAACCTTCAAAACCTGATCTTGGTTGATAATACCGCCGATCCCAACTTTGTGCGAAATTATTCGGCCTTTGTTGAAAACGGGTTCCACTTGGTGTCTTCCAACAAGATTGCCAATACGTTGGATTTAAATTTTTATAAAAACCTTCGGCAAAAACTGGCTTCCAAAAAACGGGAATATTTGTATGAAACCAATGTGGGCGCTGGGCTTCCGCTTATTGATACCATCAAGCTTTTGCATCTTTCGGGCGAAAACATCACCCGGATCCAAGGCGTGTTTTCGGGTTCGTTGAGCTATATTTTCAATACGTTTTCCGAAGAAAATAAGACCTTCAGCGCCGTGCTCAGATCGGCCATTGCCAAAGGTTTTACCGAGCCCGACCCGCGCGAGGATTTGTGCGGAAACGACGTTGGCCGGAAATTGCTTATTTTAGCTCGTGAATTGGACCTGCATAACGAATTGGAAGACGTTGCCATCCAAAATCTGATTCCGAAGGATTTGCGTCAGGTTTCAAAAGAGGAATTTTTGGAGCGCTTGCACGAGCTGGACGTTCCCTTTGAAATTAAAAAGAAAAACCAACCAAAGGATAGTGTTTTTAGATACATCGCAGATTTGCACGGCGACCTGTCAAAAGATACGGGTGCGCTTTTGGATGTGGGTTTGGCGTCGGTTCCCAAAAACAGTATGTTGGGCGCGCTTAAAGGCAGCGATTCCATCTTTGAAATATATACCGAAAGTTACGGTGATAATCCAATAGTTATCCAAGGTGCGGGGGCTGGGGCAGCGGTGACGGCCCGTGGCGTTTTTGGCGATATTTTGCGGATTAGTGATAAGAATGATTGATTTTTCTGCTGTTTTGATACACTCTTTTGGACTTTTTGAAACACGACATTTTGAATCACCATATTTGGAAATAGGACATTTGAAAATAAGATATTGAATAATGGATATTTGAGAAATTACAAGTCGTGCGTCTAAAAGTCGTGGTTCGTGATTCTCGTTTCAAACATAATTTTAACTTATGAAAGTACAATTAAACAGAATAAACAACAAATACCTTTTTGAGGCCAAGGGTGCTTCGGGCGTGCCGGTATTTCTTGACAACAAAACAGAAGAGGAATCTAAAGGAGCCAGCCCTATGGAGCTTTTGTTGATGGGCGTGGGCGGCTGCAGCGCCATAGATGTGATAATGATCTTGAAAAAGCAGCGGCAGGAAATCACGTCCTATCAAATGGAGGTAGAAGGCCAACGGAAGGAAGTGCGAGAGGCCAAACCTTTTGAGGCCATCCACGTAAAGCTATATTTGGAAGGCAACATTGACGAGGCAAAAGCGCTGCGTGCGGCCCAGTTGAGTTTTGAAAAATACTGTTCGGTCTCCATTACCTTAGAAGCCTCGGTAGTGATAACCTATAGCGTCATTTTGAATGGGAAAACATTAAGGGTTGCCTAAAGCACAGTATTTCTGCGTAGAAAAGAAAGGCTCTCGTCGGTTCTGTTTTTATAAGATTAGTTTATCTTTACCGGCGTTGAAAAAAATATGAAGCAACTTCTTTCCGTATTCGCAGCCCTGGTTTTTGGTTTTCCACTTTTTTCACAGGAAAAGGAATTAAGGCCCATCTCCCTGGAAGCCGATTTTTTTTACGGCACCATTTTGGAACACAACCCCGATATAGCCCATTTGATTACCGGGCACCCTACCGGTTTTATGGTCTCCTTAAACCGGAAAACCTACGGCTTTCATGAATGGGAGCGCCGTTACAATTATCCCGATTGGGGCTTTACGGCGGCCTTCCAAAATATGCACAATGAATATTTGGGGCAGGTTTTTGGTTTGTATAGCCATATTAATTGGTACTTTCTTAACCGGCATTTGATGGTGAGGGTGGGCCAGGGCGTGGCCTATGCCGCAACGCCCTATGACGCCGAATCGAATTTTTACAACAATGCCTACGGATCACACTTTCTGAGCTCTACCTTATTAAAGGCCAATTTTGTGCGGGAACGTTTATGGAAAGGCCTGGGCGTACATGCCGGTATTACCGTTATCCATTATAGCAATGCCAACCTGAAGGCCCCCAACAACAGCACCAATTCCTTCCTGCTCAATGCGGGGCTTAGCTATCAACTGGATTACAAGCAATTTCCCGACTCCATAATCAAAGACGATTCGCTGAGCCGCACCTATGCCCAAGCTGTTAGGTTTAATCTCGCGCTGCGCACGGGGGTAAATGAAAGTGACGTAATTGGTCTGGGGCAGGAGCCCTTTTTGGTAGTATCGCTTTTTGCCGATAAACGAATCAATTATAAAAGCAGCATAACCGCGGGCGTAGATGTTTTCTATTCTCCCTTTCTCAAGGAATTGATAAATTATCGGTCCATCGCATATCCCGAGATTGAGCTTCCAGAAAACACAGACTATAAGCGGGTGGGGCTTATCGTGGGCCATGAATGGCGATTTTATAAAGTTGCCTTTATCACCCAGCTTGGTTATTACGTATATTGGCCCTATCCTTTTGAAAACCGTGTGTACAATAGGCTGGGGTTGAAGCGCTATTTTTTTGGCGATAGAGTGTTTGCCGCCGTTTCCGTCCACTCCCACTGGGCCAAGGCAGAGGCCGTGGAATTTGGATTGGGATATAGGTTATAAATGAATTGTTTTGGGAATTCGGTTTAAAAATCACTTATGAAGAAGCTACTTCTTATTGCTTTCATTCTCGCAATGGCCGGTTGCAGCAGCGACTCGGGCTGGGATTGCATTCAAACCGCAGGTACTACCGTTCAGCGGGAAATTGCCGTAGTACCGTTTGAAAAGATCTTGGTCTGGGAGCGTGTCAAATTATTTATAGCCCAAGGTGACGAACAAAAAATAGTCGTGGAGAGTGGTGAGAATCTCATTGACGATATCAAACTCACCGTAACCGATGGACAATTGGAGATACACAATAACAACAGCTGCAATCTTCTGCGCGATTACGGGTTAACCAAAGTTTACCTCACCACCCCAAACATCACCGAAATACGCAGCAGTACGGGCTTATCCATAGAAAGCGTGGGCACCCTGAGGTTCCGTTCTCTTTCGCTGGCATCGGAAGACCGGGAGCACGAAGACCAATATCACATTGATGGCGATTTCATACTCGATCTGGATGTGCAGACCTTAAAGATCGTGGCCAATGGCCTTTCCAAATTTTATTTGAAAGGCCAGGCCAAGAATGCCACATTTGGTCTATATTCCGGCGATTGCCGCATCTTTGCCGAAAACCTTTTGGTAGATGATCTATATGTTTTCCACAGGAGCACCGGCAATATGATCGTAAACCCGCAGGCCGCCATTAGAGGAAAAATTGTGGGCCTGGGCGATGTGATTTCCAAAAACCGACCGCCCATAGTTGAGGTAGAGGAACTATACCGGGGCAGGCTTATTTTTGAGTAGTCAACTGGCTGAACAATTTCTCCAAGGTAATGTTCTTTTGGTGCAATTGAAGAATCTTTAGCCCATTGTCGTGGGCAAAGTCAAATACCTGTGACCGCATATCGTTTTGGGTATCAAAATATAGATGGTAAACAAACCCGGCCGGATTTTCAACTTTTTCAAGCTTGGCAAGCCTTTGCAAAGCAATTTCTTCTACCCGATAATCAAATTCCACCTCAATGATCTGCTGTTGGTCTTTCTTTAGATCGGCCAGATTTTTGTCGAGTACTATCTTCCCTTTATTGATGATAATCACACGGTCGCAGATGGCCTCCACTTCCTGCATGATATGTGTAGACAGAAGGACGGTTTTTTCCGTGCCCAAACTTTTTATGAGTTGCCTGATTTCTACCAATTGGTTGGGGTCTAGCCCGGTGGTGGGCTCGTCGAGAATGAGCACCTCCGGATTGTGCAGCAGGGCATTGGCCAGGCCCACCCGCTGCCGGTAGCCTTTGGAGAGCTGGCCAATTTTTTTATTGGCTTCAGGCAATAGTCCGGTTTTTTCTATGACCTCTTCCACCGCGGTTTTGGGAACCTCATAAATGCCTGCATTAAACCGCAGATACTCGCGCACATACATATCCAGATATAATGGATTGTGCTCTGGCAGATAGCCAATGCTTCTCTTCACCGCTTTATCATCCTTGCCAATTTCATGGCCATTTACCACGGCCATGCCTTCCGTAACGGGCAGGAAGGTGGTCAAGATTTTCATCATGGTCGATTTTCCCGCGCCGTTGGGCCCCAAAAAACCTACGATTTCCCCTTTTTCAATGGAAAATGAAACCGCGTCCAGCGCTTTTTGTTCGCCATAAATTTTGGTGATATTTTCAGCTTTAATAGACATGGATAAAAAAGTTTGTCAAAGGTAATCAAATAAAAAATCGAAAAAATTCTTTTCCCTTTCGGGGAAATTGCTACTTTAGCAATCTATTAAGAGCAAAATGAGCATTATTTTTACTTTCAACAATTTTTGGTTTTTCTATTTTAGGAATAGGCCCGGGATTGTTGTATAGTATTCGTAATGATAAAACACGATAAGTCCCGGAAAATTTTCCGGGACTTTTTTTTTAACCCAAAACCGTCGCCATTATGAGTTTAAAAATCGCAATCCAGGGCATTGAAAGTTCCTTTCACCATCAGGCCGTTCAAAAATTATTTCCACACGCACAGATTGCCTTGCGTTCCTTTGGAAATTTTGAGGAGGTTACCCAAAGCATTTGCAGCCTTGAGGCTGATTATGGGGTGATGGCCATAGAAAACAGCATAGTGGGCTCTATCCTGCCCAATTATAATCTGATAGACCGCCACGGCCTGCAAATCTTTGCCGAAGTCTATTTGGATATTGATATGTATGTCATGGCCCTCGAGGGCGAGACCCTTCACAGCATAGAGGAGATACATTCGCATCCCGTGGCCCTGCAGCAATGCAAGGAATATTTGATGCGCCTTCAGCCCCACTGCAAGATCGTGGAGGGGCGTGATACGGCTTCGGAGGCCAGACGCATCAAGGAGCATGGCCTCAGGGGCGTGGCGGCCATTGCCGGCAAAGAGGTAGCGGCTCGGTATGGGCTTAAGGTACTTGACAGCCACGTACAGTCCCTCAAGAAAGACAAGACCCGATTTGTGGTCTTGGGCCGGCGGCGCGAGGTTTCGTTCCAAGGTGCCGACAAGGCCTCCCTAAAATTTGTTTTGGACCACGAGGTGGGAAGTCTTTCCCAGGTGCTTCAGCATTTGAATGGTTTCAATATCAACCTTACCAAGATACAGTCCCTGCCCATTCCCGAAAATCCTTGGCAATACGCTTTTTTTGTTGATGTTCTTTTTCGGGACTACGGGATTTTTTCAGAAGTCATAAATTTGCTGCGCAAAACCGTTAAAGAGCTAAAGGTTTTGGGCGTTTACCGACAAAATTTGGAAAATACACCCAGCACATTAATTAAAGAAGAAGGAGTTTATGAAGAACAATAAATCATTGGGCAATTGGTTGCAGGCCATGCAATTGCCACACCCCCTGGTCATTGCGGGGCCCTGTAGCGCCGAGACCGAAGAGCAATTGCTCAAAACCGCAAGGGCATTGAAGGAAACCGATACTACCGTGCTGCGGGCCGGGATATGGAAACCCAGGACCCGTCCCGGAAATTTTGAAGGGGTAGGAGCCCTAGGCCTAAAATGGCTCCAAACGGCCAAACAGGAAACCGGCCTTATGACCGCCACCGAAGTAGCCAATGCACACCACGTTGACCTCGCCCTCAAGCACGATGTGGATATTCTGTGGATAGGGGCCCGTACTACCGTCTCGCCCTTTATAGTCCAGGAAATAGCCGATGCCTTAAAAGGAACCCAAAAAACGGTACTCATAAAAAATCCCGTCAATCCCGACCTGGCCCTGTGGCTGGGCGCCGTAGAGCGTATTTATGAAAGCGGAATAAAAAATTTGGGAGTTATTCACCGTGGCTTCTCCACCTATGAGAAAACACGCTACCGGAACAATCCCGAGTGGCAAATCCCCATCGACTTGCAGAACAGCTTCCCCGATCTACCATTGATCCTGGACCCTTCCCACATTGCCGGCCGAAGGGATATAATTTTTGACCTATGCCAGACCGCCCTCGACCTAAATTATGATGGTTTGATGGTAGAAACACATTTTGATCCGGACAATGCCTGGAGCGACGCCGAACAACAAATTACCCCGGCCACGCTAAAACAGATGACCGTGGACCTAAGGATAAGAAAACAGGAAGGTGATGCCGTAGAATTTAAAAACAAACTACAGACCCTGCGTACCAAAATTGACGTGCTAGATCACCAACTCATCGAATCGCTGGGGAAACGAATGAAGATTGCCGATCAAATCGGGCTGCTCAAGAAAAAGAACAATGTGGCTATCCTACAAACCAAACGTTGGAATGAGATTTTGGGCAAGATGACTTTGGAAGGGGAAGAAAATCAGTTGAGCGAGGAATTTATCCTAAAGCTTTTTAAGGCCATCCACCAAGAATCCATAAACCACCAAAAAAAGGTAATCAATCAACAGAAATAACCCAGACATTACCTATTTTCGTTCACTGGAAACCATTTGCGAAGAAATTAGCTGTGGCAAAATATGCAACCAAAAACATGAAAGGCACCGTATATAAATCAACGGGAAGTTGGTACCGCGTAAAGGCGGAAAACGGTACTTTCTACGATTGCCGCATCAAGGGCAAGTTCCGTATTGGGGGCATCAAAAGCACCAACCCGGTGGCCGTGGGCGATCATGTAGACTTTCAGCTCGAGACCAAGGGCGATGAGACCGTTGGGGTGATAACCCACATTGAGGAGCGCGAAAACTATATCATCCGCCGGTCCGTCAACCTTTCAAAGCAAACCCACATCATTGCCGCCAATATAGACGTGGCCTTTCTGCTGGTCACCCTCAACAATCCGCCTACCTTTACCACTTTTATCGATAGATTTCTAGTGACCGCCGAGGCTTATCATGTCAAGGCGGTGCTGCTTTTCAACAAAGTTGATTCCTATAACGAAGACGAATTGTTGGAGATAAAATACATGGCAGCCCTTTATCGTAAGATAGGGTATGAGTGCATCGGTATTTCCGCCCTTACGGGGAAGAATCTCGACAAAGTTAAAATTTTGATGCAAGACAAGGTAAGTATGTTTTCCGGCCATAGCGGCACCGGCAAATCTACACTTATCAATGCCCTTGAGCCACAGCTAGACCTAAAGACCGCGGCCATCTCGCAACAGCACCTACAGGGTCAGCACACTACGACCTTTGCCGAAATGTTTGACCTGTCTTTTGGTGGCCAGATTATTGACACCCCCGGCATCAAGGGTTTTGGGGTGGTAGAAATGGACCGCGAGGAACTGGGTGATTACTTTCCTGAATTTTTCCATCTAAAGGAAAATTGCAAATTCAACAACTGTCTCCACCTTGAAGAGCCGCAATGCGCGGTAAAGGAGGCCCTGGAAAACGAAGAGATTGCCTGGTCACGCTATAAAAGCTACCTCCAGATACTCGAAGGCGAGGAGGATAATTTCAGGAAAGACATCTATGGCGAGAAATGATTGCGTTTCGGAAAGAAATAGAAAAATCAGAACTTAATAAAAGGAAAATACATCTATGCGCGCATTAATCCAAAGAGTGAAGGAAGCTTCGGTAACTATTGATGGAAAGATATTTTCAGAGATAAATCAGGGGCTACTCATTTTTTTGGGGATAGAGGAGGCAGACACCCAGGAAGATATTGATTGGTTATCGGGAAAAATTGTACGCTTACGGATTTTTTCAGATAAAAATGATGCGATGAACCTTTCGGTAAAGGATGTGGGCGGGGATTGTATAGTGGTAAGCCAGTTTACCCTTCACGCCAGTACCAAAAAAGGAAACCGACCCTCTTTCATCAAGGCTGCCAGGCCCGAAACAGCCATTCCCCTCTATGATAATTTTGTTCGGCAATTAGAGACCACATTGGGAAAAAAGGTGGCCACCGGCGAGTTTGGCGCTATGATGGATGTGGCCCTGGTAAACGACGGGCCGGTAACCATCTGGGTAGATACAAAAAATCGCGAATAATCTCTTTAACTTTTTTTTAACCTTTCGTATTTTTTATATATTGCGACCGTTAGATCGCATTTATGAAAAGCATATTTTTCGGCTTGCTGCTATTGACGGCGCAATCCTATTCCCAAGCAGACCCTTCCCTTGCAACAATCAATTTGGAGCTTGCCGCAAACGCAAACAGTATTTTGGTTGATGAGTTGATTGAGGTGGATGTTACAAACATCAATAAGGTAACCCAGACCACCCACCGCGTCGTGGCCGTATTGAACAAAAAAGGTGAAAGCAATTCACAGTTTTATGCGCAGTACGATGACAATTCAAGGGTGAAGCAGCTTGAGATGAAAATTTTTGACGCCAACGGAAAAAAACTCGAACATTTTAAAAAGAAGCATTTTCACGATGTGAGCAACACCGGCGATAATAATCTATACGCCGATGATAGGGTGCTCTATATAAATTATACTCCCACAACCTATCCTTATTTTGTTGTTTTTGACTGTGAAACCGAAACCGGCGATTCAGCCTTTCTTAATTCTTGGATCCCGTTGAAAGGCTACGGCCAGAGTACCCAGTCAAGCGTGATGAAGCTCAGGTTTAATCCCTCCAACAAACCTCGCTACCGGGGCCGGAATTTAGAAGGATTTAATATCTCCATCGCTGAGGATGCGGAAACCTTAACTTTTTCGGCCAAAGATATAGCTGCCGTCCAAGAAGAGGAATTGAGCCCCGGCTGGATAAACATTTTGCCACACGTATTTGTGGAACTCGATAACTTTAGGCTGAAGGGCACTGTAGGCTCGGCAGCCGATTGGCAGCAATTAGGGCAGTGGGTGGACAAAAGTCTTCTTGCCGGAATCAACCAGCTGCCCGAAGGAACATTGGGGCGGATAAAAAGGCTGGTGGCCAGTGATACCACCAACGAGGCCAAGGCCCGAAAAATATATCAATTTGTGCAGGACAAGGTTCGCTATATTAGCATCCAGATAGGAATTGGCGGATGGAAGCCCATGCCCGCCTCGCAGGTTGATAAGCTGAGTTATGGCGATTGCAAGGCGCTTACCTATTATACCAAAACGCTTTTGGAGGCCGTGGGCGTGCCGGCATACTACACCTTGATCTATGCGGGGAAGAATAAAATTCCGTTGGAAGATGATTTTGCCCAGCTCAACTTCAACCACGCTATTTTGGGCATTCCCGATGATGAAGACCTCACTTGGCTCGAGTGCACCAGTCAGGACCACCCGTTCGGGTATTTGGGAAGCTTTACCCATGACCGCGATGCTTTGATGATCACCCCCAAGGGCGGCAAGATTGTGCATTCCCAGGTTTACCAGGCGAATGAAAATATCCAAACCAATTCCGCCAAGGCAATCATGGATGCCGGTGGCAACGTGAACGCCACCTTCACCGGCGTGTCACAAGGGTTGCAATATGAAGACAAATTTCTGCTGCCAAAGAAGAAAAATGAGGAGATCGATGCCTTCTACAAACAGAGATGGAGTTACCTGAATGGGCTAGGGCTGCGGGATTTTGGTTTCAACAACGATCGTGAGAATATAAAGTTTACTGAAAATGTGACCTTGGAAATTCCTAAGTATGCCAACGCCATTGGCAACGAATTTTTGCTCTGCCCCAATATCTTCAATCAGCAGCGCCAGATTCCGCCAAAACTCCAGGACCGAAAGCAAAAGCTATACCTAAACTATGGTTATGTTGATGTGGACTCGGTAGAGGTTGAAATTCCCGAGAACTTCACCTTTGAAGCTCTTCCGGAACCCACAGTGCTGGAGACCAAGTTTGGCCGCTATGAAATAAACTTTGAACTCACTTCAGAGAATAACCTGCGCTATACCCGCAGGCTGCAAATTAACCAAGGAGAATACCCAGCTTCCGAATATGATAACTACCGGGACTTCAAAAGAACCGTAGCCCGCTTGGACCGCGCCAAGGTCCTTGTGAAACCAAATATGCAATAAACCCGAGATAAAATGATGAAAAAAATTATTTTGACCCTACTACTGTCCGGCCTTTTCCATGTTGCCGTGGCCCAAAATTATAAATTCGGAAAGGTTTCTGAGGCAGAGCTGGCCCTGCAGCAGCATCCTGATGCCCCAACGGCCGATGCCGCCGTACTCTATCGCGAGGTAAAGACCGAATTTCAATATACCCAGGATTCCGGTTGGTATATGGTAACAGACTATTTCGAGCGAATAAAAATCTATACCAAAGAAGGTTTTGAGTGGGCCAACAAAACCATTCCGCTCTATCAGGGCGATGGCAAAGACAAACTGCTTGGCCTAAAAGGGTACACCTACTACCTCGATGCCGAAGGAAAAGTGGAGAAAGAAAAACTCAGAAACGACGGAATATTTGAAGAGGAAATCTCAAAATACCTTACCCACACCAAAATTACCATGCCCGATGTGCGCGAGGGCTGCGTTATTGAGTATAAGTACACCATCAATTCCCCTTTTATCTTCAATATTGACGAATTCCGT
This sequence comes from uncultured Aequorivita sp., assembly GCA_964431895.1. GTDB lineage: Bacteria > Bacteroidota > Bacteroidia > Flavobacteriales > Flavobacteriaceae > Aequorivita. Next base: position 3,790 of record CAYSLM010000044.1, on the reverse strand, counting down.
TTTCAGGAAACCATTCCGGTAGATAAGTTGCAAATGGTTTTTAAGTCGCCCGAATATTTTGTTTTCAAAACGCACCAAAGAGGGTGGCAGCCCTACCAGGTTGATACCTATAATAGGGAACGGACCATGTCCTTCCGGTTGACCACCCAGGATTTGACCGCCCTTGGCGGCCCTGGCATACCCCAGACCACTACCCGCGAGCTGAGTTTTCAGGAAACCACCTACACCGTTGAAATGGAGAAGGTGCCGGCGCTCAAGGAGGAGTCGTTTGCAGGAAACCTAAATAACTATACTACGGCGCTACAATTTGAGATGAGCTATATTGACGTGCCCGGAATGCCCATAAAAAGTTATTCTACCACTTGGGAAGACGTATCAAAAAGTATTTACGCGCTCGAGGATTTTGGAGGTGAACTGTCCCGCAGCAACTATTTTGAAAAAGATATTGATAATTTGCTGGGCGGAATAAGCGATCCCCAGGAAAAAATAGGGCAGATTTTCGGCTTTGTGCTGAACAGAATGAACTGGAACGGATTCCAAGGCTATCTCTCCAACGAAGGCGTAAAAAGTGCATACAAAAAAGGTTCGGGAAATGTGGCCGATATCAATTTGATGCTCGTGGCCATGCTGCGCCATGCAGGGCTTGAGGCCAATCCGGTTTTGGTGAGCACCAAATCGCACGGCATGCCGTTGTTTCCAACCCGCAATGGGTTTAATTATGTGATTGCCGCGGTACAAATGCCCCAGGGCACCCTGCTGCTCGATGCTACCAATAAGGAAGCCGAAGTGGGCGTTCTCAAACCGGAAATTTTAAACTGGCAAGGGCGGTTTATCCAAAAGAATGGAACTTCAGGATGGGTTTCGCTTAGTTCCATAATTCCGGCCGTTAAGACCACTATGGTCAATGCCCAGATCACGCCCGAGGGTTCAATAACTGGAAAGGCGAAAAACCGCTTCACCGGTAATTATGGGCTGCAGTACAGATCAAAATACAAGGGAATGACCCAGGAGGCCCAAAGAACGCAGATGGATAAATCATTTGATAGAACCGAGATTTCAGAACTAAAGTTTGAAAACCTTCAGAAGTTGGGTCAGCCCGTCGCCCTCGAGTTTGATTTCCAGAGTTTGGATGCTATTGAAGAAGTGGGCGGAAAATTGTACTTTTCACCCTTGGTATATTTGGCCACCAAAGAATCGCCCTTCACGGCAGAAACCAGGCAATACCCTATTGATTTTGGCTTTCCCATCAAAAATAGGTATATCGTCCAGATTGCCCTGCCCGATGGCTACACGGTGGAATCACTGCCAGAAAATACCATTTTAAACCTGCCCGGAAATATGGGCAGTTATCGCTATCTGGTTTCCCAAAAGGGAAATCAGCTGCAACTCTCAGTAGAGTTGGCCATAAACCAATCCTTCATTTCGGCCGAGGAATACGGAAATCTGAAGAAATTCTACGAGATGTTCATAGCCAAGGAAAACGAAAAGGTAGTCTTGATAAAATCATAATGGATATAAAAAATGCACAGGAAGCCGTTGATGTGTGGATAAAGGAGCATGGGGTTCGGTATTTTAATGAATTGACCAACATGGCCCAGCTCACCGAGGAAGTGGGTGAGGTGGCCCGTATCATTGCCCGGCGGTACGGCGAGCAAAGCGAAAAGGAAAGCGATAGGAATAAAGATTTGGGCGAGGAGCTTGCAGATGTTATTTTTGTGGTACTTTGCCTGGCCAACCAAACGGGGGTCAATTTGGAAAAGGCGTTTCACGAAAAGTTGAAATTGAAGACCAAACGTGACCACGACCGGCACCACCAAAATAAAAAACTGAAGTAATGTTCAAAAAAGTCATAAACACCAAGGGGTTTTGGAAATCGGTTTTTTCATTGGCCGTAGCCTTTGCCGTGCTTTTCACCCTCATCAAATGGGCCATAGAAGGTTTTGATCTGGCCTACTTTACCGAGCGCAATCCCTTGATGTTTATCCTCACCCTTCTGTTGGCCGGTTTTGTTTATGGGTTTTTCGTCACCTTCGGAAAATTCCGGGCCAAACTAAAGGAAAAGGAGGCCGGCAAATGAAAGCGAAACTGAGCCGGGGCAACTTTCCGCGGCGGGATATCAACATCAATATTGGCGGGTCAAAAAGCGAGTCGAACCGTTTACTGGTGCTGCAGGCGCAATTTCCCAATATTGCCATTTCAAACCTTTCACCAAGTGATGATACCCGAGTGTTGCTGAAGGGCATTAAACGTGTCAACGGCACGGTTGATGTACACCATGCCGGCACGGCCATGCGATTTTTGACTGCTTATTTTGCTGCCAAGCCGGGAAGCGAAATCCTGCTTACCGGGAGTCCACGCATGCAGCAAAGACCCATCAAAATTTTGGTAGATGCCCTCCGTCAGCTGGGCGCCCATATTGAATATACGAATCAGGAAGGATTTCCTCCCTTAAAAATTAAGGGAAGTACGCTTTCCAAAGAAAAGGTGAAAATCCAGGCCAATGTGAGCAGCCAGTACATTTCGGCCTTAATGCTGGTTGCGCCCAGATTGCCGCATGGTCTCGAAATTGTTCTGGAGGGCAAGTGTACTTCGGTCCCATATATCGAAATGAGCTTGTCACTTCTAAAAAAATGTGGTATTGTGGGCAGTTTCAAAAACAACCGCATCCATATTCCCGCCGTTAAAAATATAGATGATGTAAAGGTAGAAGTAGAATCTGACTGGAGCTCGGCCTCTTATTATTACAGTCTTGTGGCCCTGTCTGACAGTAGCACCATTACCTTGGGAAATTTCTTTAGCGGAAGTATCCAGGGCGATGCCGAGCTGGCCAAAATCTACCGGCCCTTGGGAGTTCACACCACTTTTAACGCCTCCGGAAAAACCATTACCCTAAACAAGGAAAAAACTGGCTTGCCAGATTCCATAATGCTCGATTTGGCAAACACCCCCGATCTGGCCCAAACGGTTGCCGTAAGCTGTCTCGGGCTGGGAGTAGGCTGCCGCTTGCACGGCCTCCATACGCTAAAGATCAAGGAAACCGACCGTTTGGTTGCCCTGCGGAATGAGCTGGAGAAACTGGGCGGCCAGGTGCAGATAGACGATACTTCCCTGCTATTGGAAAAACCGGGAGCCCTGGTCTCTGGCCAAAGTATAGCCACTTATCAGGACCACCGTATGGCCATGGCTTTTGCCCCGCTTGCCGTAAAAACCGATCTGTACATAAATGAAGCCGAAGTAGTTTCAAAGTCCTATCCAGATTTTTGGAATGACCTTAAGAAAACGGGAATTGGCTGTGACCTTTCGGAAATTAATTAATTGAAAGTGGGCGCTTCTTTTCTGCCCGGAAACCATAACTGCACGCGGGAAAATTTTTAAAAAATAATAAACACGTATTTACTTGACAACGCCTGTTTTGAGGTTGTATATTTGCAGCTTTTTGAACGACTTTTGGGGAAATATTAAAAAACAAGGAAATCAAACCAAGTTTTTAGGCCGCCAAAGCCAAACAACCTCCACTTGTCTCCGTTGAATCACAAATATTAGAGAAAAACGAATTATGGGAATGAAACTATCAAATTTCAACTTTAACCTGCCAGAAGAGCTATTGGCCGAATATCCGGCCCCAAATCGCGATGAGTCCCGATTGATGGTCCTAAACCGAAAGGATAAGACCATTGAGCACAAGATGTTTAAGGACCTGATTGATTATTTTGAGGAAGATGATGTTCTTATTACCAACAATACCAAGGTTTTTCCCGCCCGCTTGTTTGGGAATAAAGAGAAGACCGGT
>CAYSLM010000043.1:0-19658 GCA_964431895.1 uncultured Aequorivita sp. | reverse complement strand
TGATGGCCGAGGATAGCAGCGGCGGCCAACCGTCCATCGCCCTTGGAGAAATGGAAATAAAGGCCACGATAAACGTGAGCTTCCTCTTGCAGTAAGACACATTTTGGGTTGAAGCCGAAATAAATTTCTCCCATAAAAAAACCTCGAAGATTTTTCGAGGTTTTTTTGTTTTTTTAGCTTCTTGAAATGCCTATTCATTCCCCAAGAGTGACGCAATTTTGGCCTCCAGGGCCGCGCCGCGAAGGTCTTTATCTATGATCTTGCCATTTTCGTCAAGCAGGAAGGTGGCGGGGATTGACCTTACGTGGTACTGCTTTGCGATGGGGTCTTGCCAAAACTGGAGATTGGAAACGTGGTACCAATCCATCTTATCATCTTCTATGGCCTGTAGCCATTTCTCCTTTTCGTTGGCCTTGTCCAATGACACGCTAATGATATTGAGCCCCTTGTCGTGGTACTTATTGTAAACCTTTACCACATTCGGGTTCTCCCGGCGGCAGGGTTTGCACCACGACGCCCAGAAATCGATAATGGTATATTTGCCCAACGCATCGGCTAGCGACATGGTTTCGCCGCTGGGCGTAGGCGCGCTAAAATCGGGGGCCATACTGCCTATATCAACTTTTTTCAGTGCATCGAGGTTGTTCTTCAATTCCTGGCCCAATGGCGTGGCCACGATGGCCGGGTCCATCTGCTCCAACAATTTTGAGGCCTCTGAGGGGGTAATTTCCTGCCTACCGGCCATATCGGAAATAAGCATTACCGAAAAGAGCATATTGTTGTTGTCTTTTACAAACTGCTTTTTATATTCGGTTTCCTCGCCTATCAGGTTCAGGTTTTCGCTCTGTAACTTTGTAACCGCTTGGGTGTCACTGACTTGCTGCGCAGTGCGGAATTTTTCCATACTAGCCTTTTTCCTTGCGTTGAAGGCGTCCATTTTATCTACAAAACCACTATAAACTTCGTTTTGTTTCCCACCGCTTATGCGCGAGGCCGCGATGCTATCCTTATAGATCTTTGCGTGCATGTCTTCGTTTTCCGGAAAAAAGAGCACCGAAGCATTCACTTCTTTAATCCTTAAGAAATTGAGTGGTGTATCTTCGGTCTTGGGATAGGTGGCCGAAAATTTTCCGTTCTTTACCGTAAGGGTGTCAATAGGCTTGGGCTGGTTGTTTTCCAAGGTATAGACGTATATGGAGGTGCCGTCGGCAAAGCCCACTGCCTCGCCCTCGAGGGTATAGGTGTCTATATTTTCATTGCACGAAAACAATGAAAGTGTAAGGAATAAGGCAAAAAGGAGTCTCATAGCATATATGGTTTTAAATTTGCGCAAAAATAGCGGATTATTCCTTGCTGGGGCAAGAAGGGCGTTATTTTTGTTATATCTTAACAGACTAAGCTGATATTTAGCCTTAACTTAGCCTCCGCTAGCCTTTTGAAAAATCGATGGAAAAACAGAAAAAAGACTTTCCGCTCAAGATAAAAATAGGTTTCAAAAAAGTTTTTGATGCCTATGCAGATACCTCGCGCCTTAACAAAATGGAGGCTCAACATGCTTCTCAAATACAGGCACTTGGTGAAAAATACCCCACTCTTATCTCAGGGGTGGACAAGTTGGCCGACCTGAAAAAATTCGGAAAGGAAATAGACGTCCTCCTGGCTCCTCTTTTTCCTTCAGCCCTTGAAGACGATGACATTAAGTTTGCCAGTATTCCGTTCCACAATTTTACCTTTAAGAGTACGGCCCGCTACAAAAATGTCATGGAGCAGGCCGGCCCCGACTTTACGCCGGAGATCAGTAATTTTAACGAGGACCAGTTCTATATGATGGGCTGCGGCATTATTCTAGAGGTCTATTATGGCCGAAAGCTGGACTTTAGGCGGTATTACCACTACAATATTCCCGATGTGAACGGGATGGAGCGGCACTACAGGCTACACTATACCCTAGATTTTGTCGATATCCAAAAAACATCGCGGGCCAAGGAAATAACCGATGCCGATTACAATGAATTATTGGAGAGCTATGACGATATTTCGGTGTGGAAGGAAAAATTCCCACCAGGCAGTTGGGTGTTCAACGGTTTCGTGATCGCCTCTCTTTCTGATGTCACCCTTGACGTGGCCATCTCTGAATTTAAGACCAACCTGCTTCGGCTGGAAAAAAATGGAGGCTTCCAGAATACCCAGTTCAGCAATATTTTCCGGTCTATTTTTGGCCTTAAGGACCTGCGGATAGGCTATGTGGATTATAATGCCGATTGCGAATCATTTGAAAGGGTACTCTTTAAGGAAATCTCCAGCTTCCTGTTGTATGATGAGGACTGCCAGCCCTGTGAGGAGGCGCTGTGCAGGGCGTCGCACTACACCCTGTTCAAGCAACAGGAAATCTATTGCGTTACCGATGTGGGCCGCTATCATAAGAAATATCCAGACAACATACTTTATAAAAAATTGCTCGACCAGGGTATACAGAGTGCCATTTTTGCGGCTATTGTTTCTGAGGAGAAAATTCTTGGAGTTCTCGAGCTGGTATCGCCCCATGCGAACGAACTCAATACCATAAACGCAAACAAACTGCGCGATTTGATGCCCTTCCTTACCGATACGGTCATCCGATCTAAGGAAAATTTGGAAAATGAGCTGGAGCTTATCATCCAAGAGGAGTGCACCGCCATCCACAGCAGTGTGCACTGGAAATTTAGGGAGGAGGCACAACGCTACCTCAGCTCCATCAACAATGGCAACCCCACCTATTTCCGAGAGGTGGTTTTTGAGGATGTATATCCGCTGTACGGCCAAACCGATATCAAGGGCTCTTCGGAAGTGCGCAACGAAGCCACCAAAAAAGACCTGCTGCTGCAACTGGGCTATATAGACAAGCTCATCCAGAAGCTGGCAAACCACCACGCCATGCCCATTTACGAGCAGATGGCTTTTACCATTTCAGGCTTTCTGGAGGAAATACAGGACAACCTGCAGGTAGATACCGAACGCAGGATCATGAACTTTATCCAGGCAGATATCATTCCCTTCCTGCAATTTATACGCGGAAGAAACCAAACCATAAAGGAATGGGTAGATGAGTATTATGGCCTTATTGACGCCGATACCGGTCTGGTATATAAACACAGAAAGGATTATGATGAGTCTGTGATGCTCCTGAACAAAAGATTGAGTGCGGTTATTGACAGAAAGCAACAGCAGGCACAGCAAATGTATCCGCATTATTTTGAGCGGTTCAAGACCGACGGGGTAGAGCACAACCTCTATATTGGTGAATCCATAACCAAGGAGCATACCTTTAACAAGATATATCTCAACAATCTTAAACTGTGGCAACTGCAGGTTATGTGCGAGATGGAGAACAATTATTTTGATTTTAAGGATAAGCTGCCGCTGCCCCTTGACGTGGCCTCCATGATTTTGGTGTTCAATGGTTCACTTTCCCTGCGTTTCCGTATGGACGAAAGGCGTTTTGATGTTGACGGCACCTACAACGCCCGCTATGAGGTAGTCAAAAAACGGGTGGACAAGGCCCATATCAAAGGCACCGAGGAGCGCATCACCCAACCGGGCAAAATCTCAATCATCTATTCACAGGAAGAGGATGAGCGGGAGTATCAAAAATATATTGCCTTTCTTCAGCACAAAAAGTTACTGGGCGAGGAGGTAGAAGTGCTGGAGTTGGAAGACCTTCAGGGTGTTACCGGCCTTAAAGCCCTGCGCGTAAATATCCTTTATTCCAAAAGCAAAAACAAGATGAAGGAATACTACACTTATGAAGATCTTATTTCGCAAATCGAGGAATAAACCGTGCCGATAAAAAAACCGTTTTTTCTTTCTACTTACATTTCCATATAAAAGAAGGCCGCAAAGGCAATAAGCGAGATGATGGTTCCCGCCACAAAAATGGTGTAGGTAAGCCGCAGAATACGGTATTTGCGGTCGAGTACCTTCCCCAGAAAATAGAGGTCTTTTGTCAATGATTTATACACATAGTTCCGGTCCTTCAACAGTTCGTCAATGGCCCACTCAAACTGGTCGAGCTCCATTTTGTGGAAATTCCCGAAAAAGGTGAGGTTTACACTCTGGTTGGCTACATCTTCCTTGGTAAATTCGCCCCGGGTTACGTTGGGCCGGGTAGCGATTACGGCAAGGATCATGGTAATGGCGCTGAAGAGAATGAAAATGGCCGTGGGGATGATCAGGTAATTATTGTTGTCGAGTTTTGAGATAAGGTTGGAAAGCACTAGTGAAATGATAATGGCATTTACGGAGAGCATGATGTTTGCCTTGGTATCGGCAATATCGCTTAGCTTCATATGGTTCCTCAATGCGGTACGGTAAAAGGTCTGTATGCCGCGTTCAGGACTATTGTCCTTGTATTTGGCCTTTAATTTTGCCTTTACCTTTTCCTTTTGTATCTTTTCCTTGCGCTTACGCCTTTTCTTCAACAGGTTTGCCAGGTTTTCCTCCTTTACGGGTTCCCAATTTTTTAGGGCATATTCGGTATAAAACTGGTGTTCTTCAACCAGCACCTTGATATTCTGGTCAAGCCACTCATCTGGCGTGAAGTTATGTACGTTCTGCAAGAGGTATTCCTGACGTAAAAACTCACTGGCCTCCTCAAAATACTCCTTCCCAAAATGCGAGGAGTCGGCATCGCGGATCATTTTTTCCAGATCGTTCTTGGGCACGGTATTCTTAAACTTTGTGGCCAGGATACACTTTTTTACTCCGTCAATAATTTCGGGATCTGCCCCCTGTTTCTCTAAAAAGTCACCGGCTATTTTTACCCCTTCCTCTTCGTGGTTTTCGCGTGAAATGGTATATCCCGTATCGTGCAACAATGCCGCCAATCGCAGTGTCAAAGCATCTTTAACATCAATTTGGGAGTTTTCAATAATTTCATTTATACTTTTATAAACACGCTTTGAATGTGTGTAGTTATGGTACACGAAGGTGTTGGGAAGCTTGTCCTTAAAAAGCTGGAAAACGAATTTGTCAGCAGCTTCTACAATCTGGTCCATAGACTCTTTTTTGGTTATCCAAAGTAATAAAAAATCAACGCGCGAAACGATATATGGTTAAAATTAACATCTTTCTAACTTTTGTGGTGGCCGCCCTACTTACCTCCTGTGCCACCTACCAGCCAAAGTACCGAAACTCACAACCACTTTCCGCTCCCGACAAATCTGAAAAGGAAATAGAGAAAACTTTTTACCTTATCGGAAATGCCGGTTCTGACGGTTCCCAAGCATCTCCGGCGGTTCGGGCCCTAAGCCAATATCTACAGGGGAAAAATACTGACGACAGTTTCCTGCTCTTCCTAGGGAACAGCTTTTATCCCAAAGGAATGCCCCAAAACGACCAGGCCGCACAAAAGCAGGCCGAAACCGCAATGCACCACCAACTGGATGCCCTGAAGGGGTTTAACGGCCAGCTCGTGGTAGTGCCGGGCAACCGCGATTGGAAAGGCGGGGTTGATGGCCTAGAACTGGAGGAAGACTTCCTAAAGGCCCGTTTTGATGGAGCCGATATTCTTCAGCCCAATAACGGTTGCCCCTTGGAAAGTATTGATATCAATGACAAAGTACATCTGCTGGTGCTCGATACCCAATGGTTTTTGGAAGACTGGGACCAATATCCCAAAATGAACGATAAGTGCGATATCAAGACCCGCGATAAGTTTTTTATTGAAATTGAGAGCGAACTGAAAAAGAACGCTACCAAAACTATCGTATTTGCCATGTACCATCCCCTTATCACCTATGGCGAGCACGGCGGAAAGTACCCGCTCATACACCGCGATTTTTTCAGCACATTTATAAAACAAGTGAAAATACAGGGAGCCATCTCCAAACAAGACCGATACAACGAGCGCTATAACCAATTGATGGATCGTATAAAGGTACTTACCAAAGATCTGGACAGGTTGGTATTCGTTTCTTCCCTTGACCAATCGCTACAGTACAGTGAGGGTGAGAAGGTAAAACAAATCGTGGCTGGCTCAGGCTCAGGAACCACCGCTGCCGCCCTGGGCCAGTATGGCCAGTTTGTGGCGGGGCAGCAAGGCTTTGCACGCTTTGATGTATATAAGGATGGTAGCTCCCAAGTACGATTCTTCGGGACCGATTCCCAATTGCTCTTCCAAAAGGAAGTAGCTCCCGCCCCCGAACCTTTTGATATGTCAACCCTTCCCAAAACCTATCCGCAGACCGTCAAGGCCAAGATATATTCCGATGAAATGGTTGACAAAACCGGCTTCTACAAAACGATATGGGGCAAGCATTACCGCACCGTCTATGGAACAGAGGTCACCGCCCCCGTAGTGCTTCTCGATACCCTTTACGGCGGATTGAAGGTGATGCGCGCAGGTGGGGGCCACCAAACTCGGTCGTTACGGCTGGAGGATAAGGAAGGAAGGACCTATAATATGCGGGCGCTCAAAAAAAGTGCGGTCCAGTTTCTGCAGAATGTAATCCTAAAGGACAAGGAAGTGGAAAATGATTTCAAAAACACCATCCCCGAAGATCTGATTCTCGATTTCTACACTGCTGCCCATCCCTATGGTGCCTTTACCATTCCCAAATTGGCAGCCGCTGCCAATATCCTGCACACCAAGCCCAAGTTGTACTACGTGCCCAAACAGAAGGCCCTGGGACAGTTTAACAGGGATTATGGCGATGAACTCTATATGATAGTGGAGCGGCCAGACGAAACCTTTGAAGGCCCTCTCTTTGATTATCCCGACAATATGGAAAGTACAGACGACCTTTTGGCCAAACTTCGGAAGGATGAAAAATATACCTTAAACCAACGGGCATATATCCGGGCACGCATCTTTGATATGCTGGTGGGCGATTGGGACCGCCACCATGACCAATGGCGATTTACCGAACACGACCACGAAGATGGTACTACTACCTTTGAACCCATTCCGCGCGACCGCGACCAGGTGTATTCCAATTTTGATGGCGGCCTGCTCGATCTGGCGCGCACCCTCTTCAATACTTCCCGTCAATTCCAGGTGTACGGCCCCGAACTGAAACATACCAAATGGTTTAATGCCGCGGGAATAAAAATGGACCACGCCCTTGTGCAGAACTATGGCAGGGAAGCCTGGCTGGAAGAGGCCAAATATATAAAAGAACACGTGACCGATGAGGTAATTGAAAATGCCTTTGACGATTTGCCCAAAGAAGTACAGGACCCCACCGCCCAAGAGATAAAACAAAACCTAAAAGGCCGAAGAGACAATATTGTGGCCATTGCCGAAACCTATTATGATTATTTCGCCAAATTGCAGGTGGTCACCGGGACCGACAAGGATGACTATTTTGAGATCACCCGTATGCCCGGGGGAAAAACCCAGATCAAGGCATACAGGATCAAGGATGGAGAAAAGGCCGACCTGCTCATAGATCGCATTTACACGGCCGATGAAACCAAGGAAATATGGGTGTACGGCCTGGATGACGATGACGTTTTTGAAGTAAGGGGAAAAGGCGACCGTCCTATCTATCTGCGGATCATTGGCGGACAAAACCACGACACCTACAAAATTGCCAACGGCAGAAGTGTAAAGGTGTATGACCAAAAGAGCAAGAAAAATACCGTAGAGCAATGGGGAGGGGCCGCCTTCCGCTTTACCGATCTGTACGATTTCAATACCTATGATTATAAAAAACAGATCCAGACCGTAAACCTTTTGCTGCCAGCCCTGGGCTATAATCCCGACGACGGCATTAAACTTGGGCTTTCCAACGTGTTTACCATCAACGGTTTCCAGCGCAATCCTTTCTCGCAACAGCACAGGGTGGCCGTAGGCTACTACTTTGCCACCCATAGTTTTGATGTAAACTATGAAGGCGAGTTTGCCAATATCTTCGGCAACTGGAACTTTTTGTTGGGCGGGTATTTTAAAAACCCCAATTTTTCCGAAAACTTTTTCGGGTTTGGGAATGAAACCATCAACCCAGATTATGAATACGACTTCGGAAAAGACTACAACCGCGTGCGCATTGGGGGTTACGGGGCTTCTATTGGCCTTAAGAAAGATTCTCCCTACGGCAGCATCTTTCAGTTGAAGTTTACCTACGAGGGCATTGAGGTAGAGGCCACCCCAAACCGATTTATCACCCAAAATCCGCCCGCGTATACCCTTCTCGATAAAACCAATCATTTTTTCACCGCCGAAGGTACCTATACCTACCAAAGTTTTGACAACAAGGTAAACCCCAGCCGCGGGATGGACTTTAGCCTGGTGGCCGGGGCTACCCAAAACCTGGCGGAGAGTGATAGCATCTTCGGTTACCTAAAACCACGTATTGTTTTCTACAATGCCATAAGCGGCAACCGCAAGCTGGTACTGCGCACCGATGTACGGGGACAGTTCAATATTGGCAACCACTATCAATTTTACCAAGGGGCACAACTGGGCAGCGAAACCGGCCTGCGCGCCTACCGCAACGAGCGGTTTACCGGCCGCACCGCTTTGGTGGGTGGGGCCGATCTAAGGTATAGCTTCAATAAGTTCCGTACCGCCCTTACCCCAATCCAAATTGGTATCTTTGGAGGGTATGACCTGGGACGGGTATGGGTGCCCGATGATTCCTCAGACCAATGGCATAACAGTTATGGCGGCGGCTTTTGGATCAATACTGCCGATTTGATAAGCGGTACCTTCAATTTGTTTTCGGGCTCTGAGGGCTTGCGTCTTACCTTTGGCGTGGCATTTTCAATGTAAGGACCTATGAATTATAAAATTCTTTTCTTGCTGTCGCTGGTGGCTTCCATGTTCTCGGCCTGTGCTACCTATGCCCCGCAGTTTAAAGATAGGGAGTTGCCAAGCTACCCGGCCCATAAAAAGATAGAGAAGACCTTCTATCTGGTTGGTGACGCGGGCCTTTCGCCCATGGGCGGGATGAGCGATGCGCTCACCACTTTTCAGAATTTCTTAAAAGAAGATAACCGCAGCGACAACTATACCATCTTTTTGGGCGACAATATCTACCCTGCGGGCATGGACCCCCAGGACCATCCGCGAAGGGCGCAGTCTGAAAATATGATTGATGCCCAGTATCGTGCCGTGCGCGGTTTTGACGGGCAGGTGATTTTTATTCCCGGGAACCACGAGTGGTACAACAATGGGGTGGTGGGCGTGGCCCGCGAAGAAAATTATGTGGAATCAAAATTTCCCCAGCAGGATGCCTTTAGGCCCAGTAACGGCTGCCCGCTAGAAAGTGTGCCGGTATCCAAAAATATCCAGTTGATCATTATCGACACCCAATGGTTTCTGGAAGACTGGAACCGGCATCCTACCATCAATGAAGGCTGCGATATCAAAACCCGGGAAAAATTCTTTCTTGAATTGGGCCTTGAACTGGAAAAGAACCAAAATAAGACCATTGTCTTTGCCATGCACCATCCCATGTTTACCAATGGCAACCACGGGGGCTATTTCGCCCTGCAAAAACACCTGTATCCCCTACAAAAGAAAATCCCCATGCCCGGTCTGGCCTCTTTGGTGGTCCAGATCCGCGCTCAAGGCGGGGTCTCGGTACAGGACCGCTATAACGAACTCTACAACAAATTGATGGTACGCATACAGCAACTGGCCAAGAACAATGACAGGCTGGTTTTCGTTTCGGGCCATGACCACAACCTTCAGTATATGGAAAAAGATGGTTTTCGCCAAATAGTCTCCGGCGCCGGCTCAAAAGAGTCGTATGCCGCTACGGGAAGTGATGGCTTCTTCAGCACCGGCGAGCAGGGGTTTGCCGTCCTCGATGTTTTTGACGATGGCTCTTCCTGGGTGCGGTATTTCGTTAAGGGAAAAAACTTCAGCCCTCGGCTTATTTTCCAAAAGAAAGTGATCGCCGCGCCAAAAAAATGGAATGTTGACCAATATGCCGAAAGCTATCCGCCCAGCTATACCCTTCCCATCTATAGACAGGACAGCATACGGGAGGCCCTATTTTTTAAGACCATTTGGGGCGCCAAATACAAAGATGCCTACTCACAACCCGTAACGGCCCCCACGGCTTCGCTCGACACACTTTTTGGTGGGCTCAAGGTTTTGCGCGAACAGAAGGGAGCCGATTACAATTCGCTCCTGCTGGCAGATGCCCAAGGCAACCGTTACCGCATGCGGAAAATGGGCAAAAATGCTCTCCAGATTTCAAAGCCCATCGCCTTTGAGGATAGCGAAAGCAAATCGATAGAGAGCGAACCCCAGGCGCAGCCATCGCTCAAGGGGCAGGACATTACCTTTTATACCGCCTCGCATCCCTATGCCGTGATGGCCATTCCAGACATGGCACGAGCCATCAACGTTTTCTACACCACGCCCCAATTATATTATGTGCCCAAGCAAAAACGGTTGGGCAATTACAACGAGACTTTTGGGGACGAACTGTATTTTATTTCCGTAGAGCCTTCGGAAAAAAGTGAAGGCGAAGGCCAATTTGAATATCCTGACGATGTGGGCACTACAGATGATATCCTCACCAAACTCCAAAAAACCGGAGAAGTGGCCCTAGATGAGGAAAACTATATCAAGTCACGGCTCTTCAATATGCTCATTGGCAATTGGAACCACAGTCCAGACCAATGGCGATGGGCCGAATATTACAATCCCCGGGGCCAGAACGTCTATGTGCCCATTCCAAAAAACCGCGATAATGCCTTTTCCAGTTTTGAGGGAAACATTTTAGACCTTACGCGTTCCCTCTTCAATGGCACCAAACAACGGCACGTTTACGGCAAGAACCTGGCAGATCTTGCTTGGTTCAACAAAGAGGACGTAATCCTTGATCGCGCCCTGTTGAAGCATTCCGGTAGGGCCCAATGGACCTACTTGGCCCAGGTGATCCAGGATAGCATTAGCGATGCCGTTATCGAGAAAGCTTTCAATAATATTCCCCCGGAAGTGCGCGACCAGTCGCTGGCCGATATTAAGGAGAAATTAAAACTGCGGAAGGCCAATCTGGTTGATATAGCAAACAAGTACTATACCTTCCTCTCCACCTTGCAGACCATTGTGGGTACCGATTATGACGATTTTTTTGAGATAGGTCGCCGGCCCGACGGCACTACCCATATTACCAGTTATTCCGCACGCAGCGGCATAGCGTCTGATACCCTGCTGAGCCGTACCTTTTTGAGCAAGTATACCCGCGAGTTGTGGGTTTTCGGCCTGAGGGGGAAGGATACTTTTAAAGTGACGGGAGAGCTGGGCAATAAATCCATTTATGTACGCCTTATCGGAGGAAAGGACAATGACAGCTACCAGTTGCCACAGGGCAAACGCGTTAAGGTATATGACTGGGAGAGCGCGCCCAACACCATTGTGGAAAAAAATAAGGGCAGTTTGCGCCTTACCGATGTGTATAACCTAAACACCTATGATTACCGTAAACAGATCAATAGGGAAATGGGCCTGGTATCGGCAATTGGCTACAATCCGGACGATGGGTTCAGGGCTGCCCTGCAATATGTATATCGGGTGGATAACTTTCAACGCAATCCGTTTTCGCAAAAACATATAGCCAACGCCGCTTTCTATACCGATATCAATAGTTATGAAATCTCCTATTCGGGGGAATTTGCCAATATTAAAGACGACCTAAACCTTACCTTCGGGGCCCGCTATACCAGCCCCAATTTTAAACGGAATTATTTCGGCCTTGGCAATGAGAGCACAAACTTTCAGAATAGCCGGGGCTTTGCATACAACAGAATAGGGGTGCAGCACAATTCGGCATTTATAGGGCTATTGCGCAATAGTAACTTTGGTAGCTTCTATAAGCTCCAGGCCACTTTTGACAGCTTTGAGGTCAAGACCTCGCCCCAGAATGTGATGACCGAAGTCTTTGTTGAAAACAAGGGAGAAACCAGTTTTTACGGAACTCTCGAGGGCATCTATAAATATAGGAGTTTCGATGACCCGTTAAATCCCACCATTGGGATGCTCTTTGACCTAAACGTGGGCGTGACCGACAATATCGAGGATGCCGATGATATTTTCGGTTTTTTACGATCACGCGTTACATTTTATAACCACCTTACCAAAAACCGGAAGTTAGTACTCCGCACCGATCTGCGCTACGCACAAAACATTGGCGAGCGGTACCAGTTTTATCAGGCTGCCTCTCTGGGGGGCGACAGTGGCCTGCGCGGCTATCGCGAACAGCGCTTTACGGGCAAGGCTTCTTTGGTGGGCGGGGCCGACCTCCGCTACAGTTTGCCAACGTTTAAGGTGGGTCTTGTTCCAATAAAAACCGGGATTTACGTAGGGGCCGACTTGGGCCGGGTGTGGATAAAAAGAGACGATTCCCAAAAATGGCACAATTCCCGCGGGGGCGGGTTTTGGCTGAATGGGGCTGGAGGGCTGCACGCCAACTTCAGCATCTTCAATTCTACCGAAGGCACCCGTTTGGCCTTTGGGCTTGGTTTCGACTTCTAGAAATTCAGAATTCCTTAAAAAAAGAAAAAAATAAATGCCGAAAGAGAATTATTAAGTTCTATTCCCCTTCGGCATCATTATTTGGTTGGGATGCGTTCATCCCTGGTTCAAGCTCTATTTCTTGGCTTCAGGATGATTGTCTGTAGCTTTCATGCTCCAGGCATCCAGCATCCAGCTTATTTTTTCTATATGGCCTATAAAGCCACCAATCATATCAATGGTGCCTTCGTCCTCGGCCTCATCGGCTTTTTCAACTACCTTGCGCATCTGCTTCAGGAGTTTGCCGTGGTCGCTTAACAGTATCTTTACCATTTCAACATCTTTGGTGTCTTCTGAAGACTCCTCGATATTGCTCATCTTTAAGTAGTTTGTAAAGTTGCTGGTGGGCTGGTAGCGCAGGGTGAGAATGCGTTCGGCAATTTCGTCTACCTTTAGCTTGGCATCGTCATACATTTCCTCAAACTTGATGTGGAGATCAAAGAAATTATTGCCTACCACATTCCAGTGAAAGTTGCGCAATTTTTGGTAATAAAGATGATAATCTGCCAACAGCACGTTCAGCTCTTTTGCAACGGCTGAGGTTTTCTTCTTATCTAAGTTCAAATATCCCATAATGGTCTGTTTTTTAAGGTTTCTCCAAAGATAACCAATGCGCTTGGGAAAGGCAATCTAAGAAGAGTATTTAGCCTTTTTTTAACGCTCATTGGGAGGTATTGTGCCTCCCCGACTGCAAGGATGAAACCTTTGGGTGTTTTATAAAAATTGTACCTTTCGTTTCTAAAGTGATTTATTTATGAAAAGCAACTTGAAAGTGGCCATTAGGGCGGCGTTGGAAGCCGGAAATGAAATCCTCAAAGTCTATAAAACCGAATTTGATATCGAAACCAAGGCAGACCAATCGCCCCTCACCCAGGCCGATAGGAATGCCAATACGGTAATCAATAAATGGCTGCTGGCTACCCAAATCCCCATTATCAGTGAGGAAAACAGACAGTTGCCCTATGCCCAGCGAAAAGATTGGCCCCGCTGCTGGATTGTTGATCCATTGGACGGGACCAAGGAATTCATCAAACGCAATGGCGAGTTTACCGTAAATATTGCCTTGGTAGAAGAGGGGCAACCGGTCATGGGGGTCATTTACGTGCCGGTTTCAAAGATGTTGTATTTTACTTCGGAAGACGGGAATACGTCAAAAAAACTTGTGGTGGCTTCCGAAGAAATGGAGATAGAGGACATTTTGGGCCAAGCCTTGACCCTCGAGCCGCTCCAATTCCCCAGCGGCTCTACTTTGGCGGAAAATACGGTCAAGGTAGTAGGCAGCCGGTCACATTTGAATGAAGATACGCTCGATTATATTTCGGAATTGAAAATAAACCATCAAGTTGAGATTGTTTCCAAGGGCAGCTCTCTTAAGTTTTGCCTGTTGGCAGAGGGCAGGGCACATATTTACCCCCGTTTTGGTCCCACCATGGAATGGGATACCGCCGCAGGGGATGCCATCTGTAGGGCAGTGGGAGTTTCGGTAATAGACCAAACAACACAAAAACCGCTTAGGTACAACAAGACTAACTTGCTGAATAATTATTTTGTGGCACAGGTGGAATAGCCGAAGGCAATATAAAAGTCGTGGCCCAGCCAAAGCTTATAGGGCACCCCGGGGCCTTTAATGCTTCCATGATAATTTGGGAAGACTCGCCCTGGCCTTCCAAGTTAGACCACCTTCAATTTCTTCCAAAGCTGTTTTTATACTATCTTCACAAAACTATAAATGCAAAGACCTCTTTTAGGTTTTGGAATTTAGACAAACAGAAAACAGATTTATATGGAAGAGAACATTATTCCCACCCAATTCAGCATCACCCAAAAACAGCGCAGTACACTGAAGAATCACCAACCTCTTTTGGTTTGGTTTACGGGGCTTTCGGGTTCTGGCAAATCTACCATTGCCAATGCGCTGGAGAAGCAACTTTTCGTAGAGGGCATTCATACCTACCTGTTGGACGGTGACCAGTTGCGGCAGGGGCTT
This sequence comes from uncultured Aequorivita sp., assembly GCA_964431895.1. Classification (GTDB taxonomy): domain Bacteria; phylum Bacteroidota; class Bacteroidia; order Flavobacteriales; family Flavobacteriaceae; genus Aequorivita. The sequence continues at coordinate 5,160 of CAYSLM010000043.1, read as the reverse complement.
AACGGCGATCTGTCTTTTTCGCCTGAGGACCGCGGCGAGAATATACGTCGTGTAGCCCAGGTGGCACATCTTATGTGCGATGCGGGCCTTGTAGTATTGGCGGCCTTCGTTTCGCCCTATAGAGAAGATCGGGAAAATGTAAAGCGTATAGTGGGCTACAAGCGCTGTGTAGAGGTATTTGTAAACACCCCTATTGAAGAATGTGAGCGGCGCGACGTAAAAGGGCTTTACAAAAAGGCCAGGGAAGGGGAGATAGAAAACTTTACCGGCGTAAATGCCCCCTACGAGCCCCCTTTGGCTCCCGATGTGGAAATTAATACAACCCAAGTCTCGGTTGAAGGGGCCGTTCGGATAATTATGAAGGAAGTTATGGCACGGATTGGGCGAATTGGTGAAAGATGAGTATGATTTGTGGAAAATAGAAGATATTATCAATTAACCATTAACCGCCTTCCCCAATAATCAATAAGAATAAATAATAAAGAATAATCATGAGCAAGTACTATCTAAACTATTTGGATGAGTTGGAATCGGAGGCTATCTATATCCTGCGGGAGGTTTGGGCGCAGTTCCAGAATCCTGTGATCCTTTTTTCGGGGGGCAAGGATTCTATTTTGGTGACCCATTTGGCCCAGAAGGCATTCTATCCTGCCAAGCTTCCTTTTCCGCTCTTGCATATAGATACTGGCCATAACTTTCCGGAGACCATTCAATTCCGCGATGCGCTCATTGAGGAATTGGGGGCCCGGTTACTGGTGGGTTCGGTGCAGGAGTCGATTGATGCGGGCCGGGTGGCCGAGGAAAGGGGCAGGCACGCCACCCGCAATGCCCTACAGATCACCACTTTGCTCGATGCCATAGAAGAACACCGGGTAGACTGCGCCATAGGCGGCGGCAGGCGCGATGAGGAAAAAGCCCGCGCCAAGGAACGCTTCTTTTCGCACCGTGACGACTTTGGCCAATGGGACCCCAAAAACCAACGGCCCGAACTCTGGAATCTTTTGAACGGAAAGCATTTTGAGGGCGAACATTTCCGCGCCTTCCCCATCAGCAATTGGACCGAGATGGATGTTTGGAACTACATCCTTCGTGAGAACATTGAGATTCCTTCCCTCTATCTGGCCCACCAACGTCAAGTAGTTTGGCGCAATGGGTCCTGGATTCCTGTTTCTGAACATTTAAAGTTGGAAGAAGACGATAAGGTAGAAACTAAGATGATCCGCTTCCGCACCCTGGGCGATATCACCATTACCGGAGGAATAGAAAGTGAGGCAGACACCCTGGAAAAGATCGTAGCCGAAGTAGCCGCCATGAAACAAACCGAACGCGGCAACCGAAGCGACGACAAACGCAGCGAAACGGCCATGGAGGATAGAAAGCGGCAGGGGTATTTTTAAGGAATCCGAAATAATCTGAATTTGGGGGATGGAAACTACTAAGATATTATTTAAGGAAGAAAGCTATAAAATTATTGGTGCTTGTTTGCAGGTACATAATAATTTAGGTCCTGGTTTTTTGGAAGCTGTTTATGAAGAAGCGCTGGAAAAGGAGTTCCGTAATTTGAGCATCCCCTATAGTAAGCAAGCTGAGCTAAATATTTTCTATAATGAAGAAAAGTTGAGTAAAACCTATAGAGCAGATTTTATATGCTATGAAAAAATTATTGTAGAGATTAAGGCAGTAAGTGTAGTTCCAATGGTTTTTTCCAAACAATTGAGAAATTACCTGAAAGCAACAAATCTTGAACTGGGAATACTCATCAATTTTGGAGAGCCATCCCTAACCTATAAAAGAATTTTAAATAAACCCAATCCGAACCATTCGAATAAATTCGGATAAATTCGGATAAATTAGGAATAACATGGAAATAGACAAAAACCAATTATTGCGTTTCACTACTGCCGGCAGTGTTGACGACGGAAAAAGCACTTTGATAGGTCGTTTGCTATATGATAGCAAGGCTATTTTTGAAGACCAGTTGCAGGCTGTGGAAAATACCAGCCGCAAAAAGGGAATGGAGGGCGTTGACCTGGCCCTGTTTACCGACGGGTTGCGCGATGAGCGCGAACAAGGTATCACCATTGATGTGGCCTATCGATATTTTACTACGCCAAAACGTAAATTCATTATAGCCGACACCCCCGGCCATATTGAATATACCCGCAATATGGTGACCGGGGCCTCCACCGCCAATGCCGCCCTCATCCTCATCGACGCGAGGCACGGCGTTATCGAACAGACCAAACGGCACGCCTTTATTGCCTCCTTGCTGCAGATACCGCATATCATAGTTTGCATCAATAAAATGGATCTGGTAGATTATTCGAAAGAGGTCTATGAAAAAATCGTCCATCATTTTGAAGAGTTTTCCTCCAAATTGTATGTCAAGGATATACAGTTCCTGCCCATCAGCGCGCTTCATGGCGACAATGTGGTAAACCGTTCGCAACATATGGACTGGTACCAGGGCGCGCCCTTGCTATATGCCTTGGAGACCATGCACATCAGTAGCGATATCAACAAGATTGATGCCCGCTTTCCGGTGCAGACGGTCCTTCGGCCGCAGCGGGAGGGGTTTTTGGATTACCGCGGCTACGCGGGCAGGGTAGCCAGTGGCATCTTTAGACCGGGCGATGAGGTCGTGGCACTGCCTTCGGGGTTCACTTCAAAAATTAAAAGTATTGATACTATGGACGGCAGTGTAGAGGAAGCCTTTGCCCCCATGTCCGTGAGCATTACCTTGGAAGATGATATAGACATAAGCCGCGGCAATATGATAGCCAAGCAAAACAACCAACCCCAGCCGCTACAGGAATTTGATGCCATGATCTGTTGGCTACATAATAGTCCCGCCAGACCCAGAGCCAAATATACCATTCTGCATACCTCCAATGAACAAAAGGCAATGATCAAGACGGTGATCTATAAAATAGATATCAACACCTATGCCCGCATTGAGGAAAATAAAGAGCTTTCCATGAACGATATTGCCCGTGTCACCATCCGAACCACCCGGCCCTTGATGGTTGACCAATACCGTGATAACCGGGTTACGGGCAGTTTTGTGCTTATCGATGATGCTTCACTCGAGACCATAGCCGCAGGGATGATTGTTTAGGAGGTGAAAATTTCACTCCTCTTTTCAAATGCATGTAAAAAACTTCCAACAGCTTGCAGGGGATATGGTTATATTTCCGAAGGGAAAATTTCATATTTACTATTTTTCCCCTAGATGGATTTTGTGGGAGTAATACTTAAAATGGTATTTTTCAAAGCGATGTGTATCTTTTATGGTCCAGCCATAATTTTTTAATAGTTTTAACGACATTTCCATAGCAAATACCTCCATAAATATGTAACTTGCGCCCTTTACCTTGGATGGCGAAAATATCCTTTGGTATAGTGGGAATAAGCCTCCCCAAGGTTTGCTCCGCTGAAAAAATTAAGAACTTAACCTAAACTTTTATGCTATGAACCTATTAGTTTCCAGGAATCTATTTGTTGTAATTTTTCTATTTTCCAGTCTTTTTTCCGTTGCCCAGGTGAAACATTTCGACAGGGTCTCCCTTGAATTGGGTACGGGGGTGCATGTCCCTTTGGCCCCCAACGACGGAATTTCGCGTTCCAAATATATTGCCTTCAAGCAGTTCCACCTTGGTGGCCGCTATATGTTTACCGAGACTTTTGGGGTAAAAGGTTACTATGCTTTTAACCATTTTTCAAATCCGGACAATAGCAACCAGTCTTTAGTTTTCAATAGGTTAGGTTTGGAAGGAGTAGCCAACTTGGGCCAACTTTTTAACGTAGAATATCGTACCCGTAGGACTCTCAATATGTTGCTTCACGCGGGGGGCGGCATCAGCTTTGCCAATCCTTCGTCTGTGAGCGGGACAGACCACATGGGGAATATTATGGTGGGCCTTACCGGCCTGATACGTGTGGGCGACAGATTTGCCATTATGGGCGATATGACGCTTATAAACAACATCAAGCAGCATTATGCCTATAACGGCAATGTACTTGACCCAAACCTTGAAGCCGTTACCGGGAAGTTTGTCAATGTGAGTGTGGGGATTATCTATTATTTAGGTAGCGAAAACAATCCGGCAGATTGGTATTGAGCCGAAGACCGGTTTATGGTAAGTTGTTGATTCCTTATTGAGAATCTCAGTTACTGGAAAAACAAATAATACCTTAAACCTACGATTTTCGTCTATATTTTTTTAAGGTGATAAACCTATCTTATCGCTATCTTTTTTAAGTTTTCGGCGGCACTTACCATATGGCGTGCCAAACTTCGACAGGCCGGATCTTAGGACCAAAATGTGTCTCAATTTATCGCATCGCAGGTCTAAACATAAGATAATCAAGTGATATCCTGCCGGGACCGGTAAGGGTGAGTGCTATAAAGGTTGCCAGATAGAGATAGCGCATTTCAAGTACTTCAAACCCATCACCCGCCATAAAGGCGTGAAAGATAAAGATGACCACAAAATTTAAGCTAAGAATTAAACTGGCGATTCTTGAAAAAAGTCCCAGAATCAATAGGAAGGCACAAATGGCCTCGGCCAGGGTGGCCAGGTGAAAAGAGACGGCACTACCAATTCCGATGGGATCCATAAATTGGATCTCCTGTCCGGTTAATATAACAGATAGTTTCCCAAAACCGTGCCCATAGATTAGGACCAGGCACACAACACATCGCAACAGAAGCAAACCAATATCGTGGGCGGCGGTGTATTCCGCAGAAAAAAGGTAATTGTTCCTCATAACCAAAAAAATTAAATTTGAAATTAACTAGTTGAAATCTTATGAGTTAAAGATAACAATTATTTTTTTGGAATGAATTGGAAAATGGCTTTTGCCATTTTCACGAAGGCATACCGAAAACCTTCCGCGAGGGGCCGGGAAGAAAAAAGGTTTGAAGCAATATCTCCTCCCAGGTATTTTTGGAAGTATAGGGCAAAAAAGCCGGAACCATTACTGCGATGCCGGATTGAGTTGTTATGCTCACGCCGGGCTTTATTTCGAATTTCGGCTTCCGGCTTCCGTCTTTTGTACGACTATGGAGAGGTGGCAATCAATTCTATACCTCGTTCACCTCTGCACCAGGTGCATTGTTTTTTACCGATTCAATCCCGTTTAGCATCCCACTTTCCG
>CAYSLM010000042.1:16442-19743 GCA_964431895.1 uncultured Aequorivita sp. | reverse complement strand
CAAGAACAATGGTATTGCTTTTGGTGTGCTTGCAGATCTTTGATGCAAACAACAAGTCTTCTAACTCCTGCCCTGTGGGTTTATTGTCCGTAACATTTGTTAAAATTTCCCTGGTATCGGTTGCCGTGTCGCGATCTTGCACCAAAAATCCGTTCAAACAGCTACGCGTGATTGTTGGCGGAAGTTGGGTTTGATTCTGTACTAATAATATCCGGTTTTTCTTTCCCTTTAAAATTTCTTCGGCTTTTGCCGAAAAGGAAGGGGCAATTACCACTTCGCAAAACAGGTTGTGGATTTCAGTGGCCGTGGCTTGGTCAATTTCCGTATTGCTTATCAGGATACCGCCAAATGCCGAAACCGGATCGCCGGCAAGTGCCGCCATATAAGCTTCCAATAGGGTTTTGCGCTGGGCAATTCCACAGGCGTTGTTGTGCTTTAGGATGGCAAAGGTAGGCGCCTCGCCCATAAATTCGTTCATCAGGTTTACCGCCGCGTCAACGTCGAGCAGGTTGTTATAGCTCAGCTCCTTGCCGTGCAGTTTGGTGAACATCTCGTCGAAATTTCCGAAGAAAAATCCTTTTTGGTGCGGATTTTCGCCATAGCGCAATTCCTGGCCGCGGGCCTCGCTTATTTTCAGGGAAGGAAGGTTTTCTTTTTGGTTGAAATAATTAAAAATGGCCGAATCGTAATTTGACGATACGCTGAAGGCTTTGGCAGCGAAGCGTCTTCGGTCATCCAATGTGGTGGCGCCGTCCTGGGCCGTGATCAATTCCAAAAATTGGGAATAATCATCAACCGAAGCTATGCAAACCGTATCCTTAAAATTCTTGGCCGCCGCCCGTATCAACGAAATGCCGCCTATGTCGATTTTTTCAATAACTTCTGCTTCCGAAGCACCCGAGGCCACGGTTTTTTCAAAAGGGTACAAATCTACGATTACGGCGTCAATCTGTGGAATTTCGTACTGCTCCATTTCCTGGGCATCGCCAGGATTGTCCTGCCGGTTCAAAATTCCGCCAAACACTTTGGGATGCAGGGTCTTTACCCGGCCACCCAAAATAGAGGGGTAGTCTGTAATGTTTTCTACCGGAATCACCTCGATACCAAGGTCGTTGATGAATTTTTGCGTGCCTCCGGTGGAATAGATCGTTACGTTCTGCTGGTCTAGTTTTTTAACGATTGGCGCCAGCCCATCCTTGCTGAAAACCGATATTAGTGCTGAAGTGATTTTTTTGGAATTGTGCATCGTGAAAAATTAAAGTTTACCTTTTTGGCAGAAAGCTGCAAAAGTACATAATTGCATAGTAAATTTGTAACATAGCCGTAGATAAAACGTCTTACTTTTCATAAATTTATTAACCTTTTTTGAAACCGAAACCTGCCTGCCGGCAGGCAGCTCGAAACCGAAACCGAAATCGAAAACCTTAAATCATCAAAATTTAACCCCAGCCATACATGCTAATCTACCTTCGCGTATTAAAGGAGAGCTTTAATTTTGCCATCAACGCCCTGCGGAACAACAAGTTGCGCACCTTCCTTTCCCTGGTTGGGGTTACCATTGGTATCTTTTCCATAATTGCCGTGCTGGCGGCGGTAGATTCGCTCAAAAAGGAGATTGAAGGGAGCTTAAGCGGCCTTGACAACAGTACCATTATCGTGATGCGGTTCAACTTCGGGCCTACCGATATTCCGCGGTGGAAGTGGGAACAGTTTCCAGACGTTACCTACGGCGAATACCAATATCTGGAGCGCAACCTGCCCAATACCGAAGCTGCCACCTATGCCCTAAACGTACCCAACGAGAATATAAAATACCTTGACAACCAAGTGGACAATGTGCCCATTGGCGCGGTGACCGATAGTTATTATTACATCGAGGCACTGCAACTGGTCGAGGGCCGCTTTTTTAATGGGGCCGAATCAAACAGCGGTGCCATGGTCGCGGTGCTGGGGTACGAAATTGCCCAGAAATTATTTGGCAACGAAAGTACTGCCCTGGGAAAGGAGGTGCGCATCTACGGCCGAAAGTTTAAGGTAATTGGCGTATTGGAAAAGCAGGGGGCCGGCCTCTTTGGAAATTCGCGCGATACCTCGGTTTGGGTGCCGGTCAACGTAGTGCGCAGGATTTATGGCGACAACAACAAGAAGACTTTTCCGCAGATTGTGGTCAAGCCCGAAAAGGGAGTGGACCAGGCCGAGTATATGGCTATGCTCACCCAACAACTTAGGTTAAAGCGCGGCCTTAGGCCCGATGAGATAAGCAATTTCTTTGTCAACCAGATGCAGGGCTTTACCGATTTTATAGACAATATTACCGGCAGTATGAACATTATTGGCCTTATCATTAGCGGCTTTTCGCTCTTGGTGGGCGGGTTTGGCATTGCGAATATCATGTTTGTTAGCGTCAAGGAACGCACCAATTTGATCGGCATCCAGAAGTCGTTGGGGGCAAAGAATAAGTTTATCCTTTTCCAGTTCCTTTTTGAAGCAGTTATCCTTGCCGTTATCGGCGGGCTGGTAGGGTTGTTTTTGGTCTTTGTTGTTTCGGTAGTGGCCTCCCAGTTTACGGGCGATTTTGAGTTTGTGCTTTCGGTCGGGAATATGCTGGTGGGCACGGCCATTTCTGCCGCCATCGGGTTGATTTCCGGAATACTCCCCGCTATTTCTGCCTCCCGCCTGGATCCGGTGGAAGCCATCAGGACGGGAATGTGAGCCGTGCGAATTCCAAAATTTTTAAATTCCAAATTCTAAAAAAGCACCAAACTCTTAAATTCCAAATTCCAACCCCGCCTGCTGGACGGGCAGGTTCCAAAAGTTCTACCCTTGTCCTTCCAAAGGGAAGAGAAAAGATTTGTTTTTTTGAATTTTGTTTTTTGGGAGTGATTTGGGATTTGGAGCTGGTAACTTGGAATTATCGACGTAGTTGTGTGAAAATCTGAGATTACAGTATTTCCGCAACTTCTTCATTCACCCATTCCAAGAAAAGTTCATCTTCCTTTGAGAAGGGATTTTCGGTGTGCGAGTCTATATCGATCTGGCCGATATTTTTTCCGTTCTTAAAAAGTGGCACCACAATTTCGGCCTTTACGTACATACTGCAGGCTATATAGTTGTTTTGGGCCTTTACGTCTGGTACCACAAAGTTTTGGTTGCTCACGGCCACTTGGCCACAAATGCCCTTGCCAAAAGGAATTACCGTATGGTCTGTAGGCTCGCCGGCAAATGCTTTTAGGTGCAGGGTTTTTTCGACTTCGTTGGCGAAATAAAATCCTACCCAATCGTAATACCCAATATTGGCCTG
>CAYSLM010000042.1:0-16432 GCA_964431895.1 uncultured Aequorivita sp. | reverse complement strand
AGTTCGCAAAGCTCAGTAAGGCGTTGTTCTATGCTTTCGGCATCATTGGCCAAAATGGTCTTTATTTTAGGTTTCAATTGCGTAAAGGGCATAATATCGATCTTGCTTTTTTGATGATGCGGGAATGGGTTTCGTCTTTTTAAATGGTGTTCTTTGTTTCAGTGGTAAAAGTATTTTAAAAGCCGAAGAAATGCCAAAAACAAATACTGTATTTTTGTTAAATCCAAAATTTATTCCGTGAGGAAATTTTTTAAACGATACATTACGGTCATCCGCTTTGTGGTGCTATTTCTCGGTTCGTATTTCTTGCTGGCCGTACTGTACGCACTCTATTTGAAGTGGGCCGCGGGAAGTATTTACTTCCCCGATCCCGTAACCCATTTGGTAGCAAGGCAGAGCGCCGCGGTCTTGGAAAGTTTCGGGTATAGCGTGCAATTGATGGCTGATAGCCTCCAAAAGGGGATGCTGCTTACCATCAACAACCAATACACGGTCAATATTGTGGAGGGCTGCAATGCGGTGAGTGTCATCATTCTTTTTGTGGCCTTTGTGCTTTCGTTTGCCCAGCAATTTAAAAAAACGGTTTTGTTCCTTTTGGCGGGAGCGGTGCTCATTTATGTGGTAAACATTCTTCGCATTGCCTTTTTGGTGGTGGCTCTTTATAAGTATCCCGAATATCAGGATTTTCTGCATTCGGTGATTTTCCCCGGCATTATTTACGGCATGGTAGTGCTTTTATGGATGGCTTGGGTCTGGAAACTCTCACCAAAATCTGCCCAATGAAATTGATGGGAAAAATCTTGGCTGCCATTGTAATTATAACACTTTTGGTGCTGGTACGGGCCTTTGAGGATAATCTGTTTTACGATCCGCTTTTGGCCTTTTTTAAGGGGAAATACAAATATTTGCCCCTTCCGGCTCTTGATGTGCCCGCCCTGCTACTGCATACTTCCCTGCGCTTTGCCATCAATAGTGTCCTGTCCATACTTCTGTTGTGGGTCATTTTTGGGAGAAAGGAAACCGTGGTGCTCTGCGCCATTTTGTACGCAATCCTCTTTGTGGTGCTCATCGGGGCCTTTGCCGCAATCGTGATTTGGTCTGAAGGCACACACACCCATTTTCTGCTTTTTTACATCAGGCGGTTTTTGATACAGCCTCTGCTTCTTCTGGTTTTGCTTCCGGCATTTTATTATCAGAAGATAAAAGGACAATAAGAATTTGATATATTTGTACATCTAAAATTTTAAAAATGAAAAAACTTTCCATTCTTTTTCTTGCATCCGTCGTCGTGGCCGTTTCCTCTTGTAAGGACAATTCCAAAAAAACTGAGGTTGAGCCCGAGGTAGTAACCGTTGACAATACCGAAACTGCCGACAAAACATACGAGCTGGCAAAAACCGAGGCAGAGTTCAGCGACCCCAAGGTAGAGGCCATCTTTGAACAATATCTGAAAGTGGAGGCTGCGCTCGTAAATACCGATGCTACTAAGACTTCGGAAGAGGCGCACCAACTCGTAATGTTATTGAAGGAGCACAATGCCGATGAAGAAGCCGTAAATGCCGCAGCAAACATGACCGAAGCCAACGATATAAACACCCAACGCGAAAATTTTGAGACCCTAAGTGCCGGAATAGAAGAGATGCTGCAAGGTTCGCTTAAATCGGGGATGCTATATAAACAATACTGCCCCATGGCCTTCAACAACAAAGGGGCCTTTTGGATAAGCAATAGCAGAGAGATACTTAACCCGTATTTTGGCGATAAAATGTTGAAATGCGGAAGGATAGATGCTGAGATTAAATAGACATGAGACTTGAGATTTGAGACTTGAGACAAGAGATAAGAGACTAGAGAACAGAGAAAAGAGTTAAACTCACAACTCACAACTCACAACTCAAAACTCATAACTCAAAACTATTTTCCCTATCTTTGCGAAACCGTGAAAAAACTCATTTCCATATTTCTATCCGTATTAATGCTCGCCAGCAGCTCGGGCATTGCCTATGCGCAGCATTTCTGCGGCGGGATGGAGATGATGTCGCAGATCACTTTGGGTGAAAAAAACCTTTCCTGCGGAATGGAGGAAATGGAAAACCCCGCAGAATGTGCTGCAGAAACCACTGCAGAAAACCATCACGACTGCTGCGACAACCAAATAATAAAAATACAGACCGACGACAATTTTGCCAAGGCCTCCTTTGACCTTCAATTGGACAAGACCTTTGTGGCAGCATTCTTCGCTGTCTTCATTCTTTCCGAAGTGGAATTTTCCGCTTCCAAAACAACCGCCTTCGCGGATTATTCCCCACCTTTTCTCAGGCAGGATCTGAACATTCTGTACGAGACTTTCTTGATTTGATTTTTCGATTTTAAAACCGGCCCACTTCCGGCAAGTGGAAATCCGTGGTACCCGAAACTTTCGGAATACCCGGTGCAAAACTTTAAATCATTTTATCAACCCATCCTTTTCCTCCAAAAAATCGCGAAAACGATTTCTTGAAAACCTTCCGGGGAGTTGATTTCTAAATCAGATACGGAATGAAAAAATATGTAATATACTTTGTGATACTGGCAGTTGGCCTGCTCTTGGGCTATTTTTTCTTCGGAAGCAATTCCGAAGAAGCAAAAATCGGCCAGAATGCTGCCGTGGAATCCCACGACCACAACGGCGAGGAGGCCGTACAAATGTGGACCTGCTCCATGCACCCCCAGATCATGCAGCCCGAACCCGGCGAGTGCCCCATCTGTGGCATGGACCTCATTCCCGCCGCCGCCGATGCCGATGGCGTGGGCCCCGACCAAATTAAACTCACCAAAAATGCCATGGCCCTTGCCAATGTGCAGACCACGGTTATCGGCAGTACCGGAACGGCCGATGGCACCCTCCGCCTCTCCGGGAAAATTGAGGAAAATGAAGAAAACAATGCCGTACAAAGTGCCTACTTCTCCGGAAGGATTGAGAAATTGTACATCAACTTCAAAGGTGAACAGGTGCGCAGGGGCCAACTGCTCGCTACCATCTATGCGCCCGAATTGGTCTCCGCCCAACAGGAATTGCTCACTGCCGCTTCCCTAAAGGAATCGCAGCCCCAACTGTATCGAGCGGTGCGGAACAAACTGAAACTGTGGAAGCTTTCCGATAAGCAGATAGATGCCGTTGAAAGCGAAGGCAAGGTGCGGGAGTATTTTCCCATCTACGCCACGGTAAGCGGAACGGTCCTGGAAAAATTGGTAAACGAAGGCGACTATGTGCAGCAAGGTGAGCCTTTATTGAAAATTGCCAATCTAAATACCGTCTGGGCCATGTTTGATGCCTATGAAAAACAACTGCCCAACCTAAAAGTGGGGCAGGAAATTAAGGTTACCGCAAACGCCTACCCCAACAAGGGGTTTGACGCCAAGATTTCCTTTATCGAACCCATCCTAACCACTGCCACCCGCACGGTGATGGTGCGTGCCCAGTTGAACAACCAGGATGGCCTTTTAAAGCCTGGGATGTTCGTGGAGGGACAGGTTACCGCAAAAACCTCAACCAAGGAAGCGGTGCTCACCGTTCCAAAATCTACCGTGTTGTGGACAGGCGTACGCTCAGTGGTCTATGTAAAGATCGATCCGTCCGAACCTATCTTCGAAATGCGGGAAGTCTCCCTGGGCAGTGCCACTAATGACAGTTATGAGGTAATCAGCGGCCTGCAACCTGGCGAAGAGGTGGTTACCCATGGCACCTTCACCGTAGATGCCGCGGCCCAGCTCAAGGGCAAACCATCAATGATGAACCACAAGGGTCCCTTGGAAAAAGAAAGCATTTTGGGAACTACCCAAGCTTCAGCAATGAAAATGGTGCTACCCCCGAAGTTCCAGAAGGAATTTTTGTCGGTCATCAACCGTTACCTCGACCTAAAGGATGCCTTGGTTTCTTCAGATGCAGAAAAAGTGAAGTCAAAAGCAATCGCCATGTTGAAAGAAGTAAAGGAGATTGCCACCAAGGATCTGGGCAAAATGGAAAAAGGACATGTGCTGAAAATTGAGGACATGCTCCACGCCATTTCCGAAAACCGGTCTATTGAAAACCAGCGCGACCACTTTATTATCCTATCAGAAAACATGGTGGCCATTGCCAATAACATAGATGTGCTGGACCGAAATCTGTATTTGATAGAATGCCCGATGGCCAACAGCAATAAAGGCGCGGTGTGGCTCAGCCATTCCCCTGAAGTGCGCAATCCGTATTACGGCGAGGCCATGATGAGCTGTGGAAGTGTAATCGATACAATAAAGTAAGGATATGCTGAACAGAGCCATAAAATTTTTGATCGAGAACAAACTGGTGGCGGTACTCCTGCTCATCTTCTTTGTGGGCTGGGGTTTGATAAACGCACCTTTTGATTATGACCTGGGCTTTTTGCCCAACGATCCCGTAGCCGTGGATGCCATTCCCGATATCGGAGAAAACCAACAGATCATCTTCACCCAATGGGAAGGTCGGTCGCCCCAGAATATTGAGGACCAGATTACCTATCCGCTTACAACTTCACTTTTGGGAATTGCAGGCGTAAAGACCATCCGAAGTTCTTCTATGTTCGGGTTTTCGAGCATCTATGTGATTTTTGATGAGGACGTGGAATTCTACTGGAGCAGGAGCCGTATTTTGGAGAAGCTTAATTCCCTTCCCAGCGGCCTCTTGCCCGAAGGAGTAAACCCAACATTAGGTCCCGATGCCACCGGGCTGGGGCAGATTTTCTGGTACACCCTGGAAGGCCGCGACCAAGATGGAAACGTTACCGGCGGCTGGGACCTGAACGAGTTGCGCAGCATTCAGGATTATTATGTGAAATATGGTCTCGCCGGGGCCAGTGGGGTCTCAGAAGTAGCCTCGGTGGGAGGTTACGTGCAGGAATACCAGGTGGATGTGGATCCGGAGCTTATGCGCCAGTACAATGTGGGTCTGGACCAGATTGTGAAGGCGGTAAAGGAAAGCAACCGCGACATCGGCGCACAAACCCTGGAGATCAACCAGGCCGAATACCTGGTCAGGGGATTGGGCTATGTGGAATCGCTGGAAGATATTGAAAATGCCGTGGTCACTTCCGAAAATTACACTTCCCTGCGGGTGGGCGATTTGGCCAATGTCTCCCTCGGACCCGCGGCAAGAAGGGGAATTTTGGACAAGGAGGGCGCCGAAGTGGTTGGTGGCGTAGTGGTTTCGCGCTATGGCGCCAATCCTATGGAAGTAATCCAGAATGTGAAGAAGAAAATAAATGAAATCAGTGCCGGCCTACCCTCAAAGGAATTGGCAGACGGCCGCACTTCCAAACTCACCATCGTTCCTTTTTACGACCGCACCGAACTGATCCAGGAAACCCTTGGCACATTGAATGAAGCGCTAAATATGGAAATCTTGATCACCGTCCTGGTCATTTTGGTAATGGTATCCAACCTTCGGGCCTCGGTTTTGATTTCTGGTTTGCTTCCGGTGGCGGTACTGATGGTTTTTATCGCGATGAAAATATTCCACGTAGATGCCAACATTGTGGCCCTTTCGGGCATAGCCATCGCCATTGGTACTATGGTTGATATAGGGGTGATCCTTACGGAAAATATCATCCGCCACCGCGAGTTAAACGAAAGCGGCGATGGTCCGCTCCTTCCTATAAACACGATTGTTTACAATGCCACTTCCGAAGTGTCGGGAGCAATATTGACAGCCGTTCTCACCACCATTATCAGCTTTTTGCCGGTGTTTACGATGATAGGCGCCGAAGGAAAACTCTTCCGCCCCTTGGCCTTTACCAAGACGATGGCGCTGGTGGCCGCTTTGTTGGTGTCGCTGTTCTTGATTCCGCCCTTTGCCGCTTTCTTCTTTAAAAAGCGGAAGTCGATGCGCGCTTCATTTTCCTTGCTATTGCAATTCGCGCTGTTGGCCTTGGGAATCTACGGCTTGATCGAAGGCTATTATATCGGCTTTTTTGCCATTGCCTTTGCCGTTTTCGGATTTCTTTCATCACGGGGAAAACTTTCAGCAAGGCAGGCAAATTTGGCCGCCATCATTATTTCCGTTGGTGCCATTGTATTTCTTTTGGCGGAATACTGGCGTCCGTTGGGCGTGGACAGAAGTGTATTTTGGAACCTGATTTTTGTGGGAATCATTGCTACCGTGCTGTTGGGTGGATTTTTTCTGTTTCAATATTTCTATACACGGATATTGCGATGGACCTTGCGCAACAAGCTGCTGTTTTTGTCCATTCCCACGGCCATTGTGGTTCTCGGCTTCATCATTATGTCCAATTTGGGCAAGGAATTTATGCCCGCCCTAAATGAAGGTTCCTTCCTCTTGATGCCCACCTCGCTGCCCCACGCAGGCGTGGAGGAGAACAAGCGGGTATTGCAGCAGTTGGATATGGCTGTGGCCAACATTCCCGAAATCGAGACCGTGGTGGGCAAGGCCGGTCGTACCGAATCGGCTTTGGACCCGGCGCCTTTGTCTATGTACGAAAACATCATCAACTATAAGCCCGAATATATGCTCAACGCCGAAGGCCATCGTCAAAGATACCGGGTGAACGAGAATGGGCTTTTTGTAATGAAGAATGGAAAGCTGGTGGTAAATCCCAATAATGAAGTGGATAGCGATGCAAACTATCCCGAATCAAAATTGGCAGATCCCGCCTTTGTCACTTCAAAAGACTTGGTGGAGGACAACAATGGCGAATACTTCCGAAACTGGCGGCCGAACATACAGTCGCCCGATGATATTTGGAATGAAATCGTGACCGCCACTTCCTTGCCAGGTGTTACCTCTGCCCCCAAACTGCAGCCCATCCAAACGCGATTGGTGATGCTACAGACGGGAATGCGTGCCCCGATGGGAATCAAGGTGAAAGGGCAAAACCTGCAGCAAATTGAAGCCTTCGGAATTGAACTGGAGGAAATATTGAAGCAGGCCGAGGGGGTAAAAACCCAAAGTGTCTTTGCCGATAGGATCGTGGGCAAGCCATATCTGCTTTTGGATATTGACCGGGAAAAACTGGTCCGCTACGGCCTTACGGTGGAAGAGGTGCAAGAAGTATTGGAGATTGCCGTAGGCGGAAAAGCCCTCACCCAAACCGTTGAAGGCCGGGAGCGGTATGCCGTGCGGGTACGATATCCACGGGAACTTCGCGACAGCCCCGATGATCTGAAGAATATTTACGTTCCCAGTGAAAAGGGAAATCCCGTCCCGCTGGGCGATGTGGTGGAGGTGCGTTATGAACAGGGCCCGCAGGCCATAAAGAGCGAGGATACTTTCTTGGTGGGCTATGTGCTATTTGACAAACTGGACAGCTATGCCGAAGTGGACGTGGTGGAAAATGCACAACAGCTTATCCGGAATAAAATTGAGGAGGGCGCGCTGGTGGTGCCAAAGGGAATCACCTATGATTTTACGGGGACCTATGAAAACCAGTTGAGGGCAGAGAAAACGCTTTCATTGGTGGTGCCGCTGGCGCTGTTTATCATCTTTATCATCCTGTATTTCCAGTTTCGGGCGGTGAGCACTTCGCTGATGGTCTTCAGTGGCATAGCCGTGGCCTTTGCCGGTGGGTTTATTCTCATATGGTTTTATGGGCAACCGTGGTTTATGGACATAAACTTTGCGGGGCATAATGTAAGGGAACTGTTCCAGATCCATCCCATCAATTTGAGCGTGGCCGTATGGGTAGGGTTTATCGCCCTCTTCGGGATAGCAACCGATGACGGAGTGGTGATGGCTACCTACCTTACCCAAACTTTTGGAATGAACAAACCAGAGAATATCGAAGAGATTAGGAATTCTGTGGTGGAAGCGGGGGAGAAGCGCATCCGGCCCTGCTTGATGACCACTGCCACAACGCTGTTGGCATTGCTTCCTATTCTTACTTCCACCGGCCGCGGAAGCGACATTATGATCCCGATGGCCATTCCCAGTTTCGGGGGGATGTTGATAGCCCTTGTTACCCTGTTTGTGGTTCCGGTGCTGTTCAGTTGGAGAAGGGAAGCACAGTTAAAAAGAGAAAAATCAATCGTCAAATCTTCCTGATATGAGAAGTAAAATAGATAGGAAAGCCAGGTTTTTGAAAACCCATATTTTTATAGGGGCCATTGCCATTTTTTCCTTTGTCGCCCTTCCTGCCCACAGCCAGACCGTGGAAGAATATGTGGAAGAGGCCCTGCGGGAAAATCCGGGAATCAAATCGGCAGAAACTAAGTATAGAATTTCTGCGGAAAAGGCTTCAGAAATCTCTTGGGGCAATACCGAATTCAGCGGCGGCTACTCCTTTGGCGAAATGGAAATGGGAATGATGCCCACTGCGGAATTTTCCGTGATGCAAATGGTGCCCTGGTTTGGAATGTTGGGCGCAAAACGCAATTATGCCACTGCCCTTGCCGATGCCGAACAAATTGAAAAGGAGATCGCTGAGCGGAATCTGGCCCTGGCCGTGGAGCAGAAATTTTACAAATTGTACGAGCTAAAGGCCAAGCAGAAGGTAATCGACAGCAATGTGCAGCTATTGCAAGTGTATGAGCAGATGGCCCTGACCTCGGTGGAAGTGGGCAAAGCTTCGGCGGTGGCGGTACTGCGGCTGCAGATGCGGCAAAATGACCTGTTGGAGAAAAAACAGGTGTTGGAAAAGGAATATGTTTCAGAAAAGCAGGCTTTTGAAAAAATGCTCAACCGACAAGAGAGCAGACCGCTGTCCATTCCCGATACGCTGGAGCTTCCTTCCGAAGAGAAATTCACCAGAAACTTACACCTGCATCCGGAGTTGGTCAAGTATGAAAAGCTTGACAGAGCCATTTCCCTGTCGGAATCGGTGAACAGAAAGGAAAGTTCTCCCCAGTTGGGAATAGGGGCGGAGTATATGTATTTCACCGATAACCCTGATATGGTGATGCCGATGGTTTCCCTGTCCATTCCCATCTTTAACAAAAAGTACAGATCCGTTACCCGGCAGAACAAGTTGCGGCAGGAGGAGCTGGAATTTCAAAAACAGCAGACATTTAACCAATTGTCCGCAAGTCTTTATCAAGCCATTGCAAGCCGGGATGCAGCGCGGATAAAGGTGGAGACACAGACAAAAAACTTAAGGCAGGCCGAAAATGCCCAACAAATCCTCCTTAGGAGTTACGAAACCGGCACCATAGATTTTAGGGAAGTTCTCGACGTGCAGGAGTTGCAGTTGCAGTTTCAGATGAAGCGGATTGAGGCGGTGGCGGCTTATTTTCAACAGCAGGCAATCATCGAATATTTAGTGAAAGGAAACTAGAAAACTATGGATTCATTTTTAAAAAACTGGGGCGAGGCCGCCTATACCACTGCCGGATTTTTCTGGATGGCGCTGTGGGCGTTCGTTTTGGGCTATGTCATCAGCAGTATGATCCAGGTCTTTGTCACCGAAAAGCGAATGCAGGAAACTATGGGCAAGGAAGAGAACAAAGGCGTATTGCTCGGGACCTTTTTCGGCTTTATCAGCAGTTCCTGCAGTTTTGCCGCCTTGGCGAGTACCAAGTCGCTATTTAAAAAAGGGGCGAGTTTTGTTTCCTCCATGGCGTTTTTGTTGGCTTCCACAAATCTGGTTATCGAACTCGGAATCATTATTTCAATATTTCTGGGCTGGCAATTTGTGGTTGGCGAATATGTGGGCGGCATTCTCCTTATTTTGATCAGTTGGCTGTTGATCCGGCTCATAAATCCGAAGAAACTGATCGAAAGCGCCCGAAATAATCTGAAGGACAAAGAAGGCGAGGATAAAGAGCAGAGCACAGATTGGAAAAAGAAAATAGCCTCAGAAGAAGGATGGGCCAAAGTGGCCAGACAGTATAAGATGGAGTGGGCCATGGTGTGGAAAGATGTAACGGTAGGCTTTACCATTGCGGGAATTGTCGCTGTTTTTGTGCCGGATTCCTTCTTTCAAACCTTGTTTATAAATAGTGGCAATGGCAATACCGATTTTAGCTTTTTCGAAATTTTAGAGCACATTGTCGTAGGACCGGTGGCTGCTTTTCTAACGTTTATTGGCTCCATGGGAAATATTCCGCTGGCAGCCCTGCTCTTTGGAAAAGGCGTCAGTTTTGCGGGGGTTATGGCTTTTATTTTTAGCGATTTGGTAGTTTTCCCCATCCTTCGCATCAATGCCAAATATTACGGCTGGAAAATGAGTCTTTTTATACTTTTTTTATTGTTCACTTCATTGATTGGCGCTTCCTTGGCACTGCATTACGCATTTGATGTTTTTGGAGCATTGCCAGACCCCTTACAGGTCAAAATAACCGATTCGGAATATTTCAAATTCAACTATACCTTCTATTTGAACCTTGCATTTTTGGTTATCTCGGCGTTTCTGGTGTACTGGGGTTTTTTCAAAAAGAAGGAGGTAAAGTACAAAATGTCTGAAATGGCGCCCAAAAGCAAATTGCTCGAGAGCATTTTAAAATACGCCGCCCTTTTTTGTTATCTATGGCTGGCGGGAGGTTTGATAATTAAATTTTTAATATAGAAACCAGAAATATGACAATCTAATATCTAACATCTAAAAATATGAAACACACCTATAAAATACACGGAATGACCTGCAACGGCTGCCGAAGTCACGTGGAACGGACTTTAAGTGAAATTGAAGGCGTTTCCAAAGCATCGGTAAACCTAGAAAAGGCCGAAGCAGTGATTGAAATGGAAAAGCATATTCCATTGCAGGTTTTTGAAAAAGCGCTGGAAGACGATGGCGGAAGCTATAGTATTTCACTTCCCCACGATACCGAAGCTGCACAAAAGCACAAAGAGAAAAAGGAAGAAAGAAGAGCCAAGCAGCCTAGCACGGGAACCTTTTATTGCCCCATGCACTGCGAAGGCGAAAAAACCTATGACAAGCCCGGCGACTGCCCCGTCTGCGGGATGGATTTGGTGGAAGAAGTAAAGACTTCTGTAAATACTACAGAATATACTTGCCCAATGCACCCCGAAGTAGTCCGCGACAAACCGGGTTCCTGCCCCATCTGCGGGATGGATTTGGTGCCCAAGGAAGTTGACGAATCTGCCGAAAACAAAGGGTATAAAAAGTTATTGAAGAAGTTTTGGATTGCATTGGCGTTTACCTTTCCAATTTTTATAATAGCCATGTCCGAAATGATTCCGAACAACCCCCTGTACGATTGGATGCCGATGGTTACTTGGAACTGGATTCAATTGGGCCTTTCTCTTCCCGTGGTTTTTTACGCCACCTGGATGTTTTTTGAACGGGCCTATCGTTCCATAAAAACGTGGAACCTGAATATGTTTACCCTCATCGGGATAGGTGCTGGGGTGGCTTGGCTTTTCAGCGTTTTCGGGATGTTTTTTCCGGATTTTTTTCCCGATCAATTCAAAACCGAGTCTGGGACCGTACACGTTTACATTGAAGCGGCAACGGTAATCCTTACTTTGGTTTTAATGGGACAGGTTTTGGAAGCACGGGCGCACAACCGCACCAATTCCGCAGTACGGGAATTGTTGAAACTGGCACCCAACAAAGCCGTACGGATCGTTGACGGAAAGGAAGAAACAATCGCAATCGATAAAATTGAAGTTGGCGACAAACTCCGCGTAAAACCGGGTGAGAAAATTCCCGTGGACGGAAGAATACTGGAGGGCGAAAGCTCCATCGACGAGTCCATGATCACCGGAGAGCCCGTGCCTGTTGCAAAAACCGAAGGCGACAAGGTGAGCTCGGGGACCATCAACGGCAAGCAGACTTTTGTAATGGAAGCGGAAAAGGTGGGAAGCGATACCCTCCTGAGCCAGATCATTGACATGGTGAACAAGGCTAGCCGCAGCCGTGCACCCATCCAAAAGTTGGCCGATAAGATTTCTGCCTGGTTCGTACCCATCGTGGTTTTGGTTTCAATAATAACCTTTATAGTGTGGGCTATTTTTGGTCCCGAACCGGCCTATGTGTATGCTTTGGTCAATGCCATTGCGGTTTTAATAATCGCGTGCCCCTGTGCGCTTGGGCTCGCCACGCCCATGTCGGTAATGGTTGGCGTAGGGAAGGGCGCCCAAAACGGGGTGCTGATCAAAAACGCCGAGACGCTCGAAACGTTTAACAAAATTGACGTGTTGATCATTGATAAAACCGGCACGATTACCGAAGGAAAACCTTCTGTGGAAAAAGTGGGTGCCGCAGAAAATACTTCGGAGGAAGAAGTGCTCCAATATATTGTTTCGCTCAACCAAAACAGCGAGCATCCGTTGGCCGATGCTACGGTGAAATACGGGAAGGAAAAAAAATCAGAAGTACTTAAAACTTCCGATTTCAATTCGGTTACCGGAAAAGGTGTAACAGGAACTGTTAATGGGAAGAAAATAGCCCTCGGAAATGACAAGATGATGCAGGAAGCCGGTGCGAACATTTCCGAAGCACTTCAAAAGGAAATTTCAGAAGCACAGAAAGAAGGCAAAACGGTGCCCATGCTTTCGGTTGATGAAAAAGTGGTGGGCTATGTGGTGATTGCCGATAAAATAAAGGAAACCAGTAAAAAAGCGCTCACTGAACTTCAGCAAAAAGGCGTACAGGTTGTCATGCTTACCGGCGACAACCACGATACCGCCCAGGCCGTGGCCAACGAATTGGAACTGGCCGATTTTAAGGCTGAAATGCTCCCACAGCACAAGCTGGAAGTTGTTGAAAAACTCCACGCCGAAGGCAATAAAGTGGCCATGGCCGGCGATGGGATCAACGATGCGCCCGCCCTGGCAAAAAGCGATGTGGGAATTGCCATGGGAACTGGAACCGACGTGGCCATTGAAAGCGCTGGAATTACATTGGTAAAAGGCGATCTGCACGGGATTGTGAAAGCATTTCACCTAAGTGAGAAAGTGATGGCCAACATCAAGCAAAACCTGTTTTTCGCACTGATTTACAACGTGCTGGGAGTGCCCATTGCCGCCGGCGTTCTCTTCCCGTTTTTCGGGATTTTGCTGTCGCCGATGATTGCTGCCCTGGCTATGAGTTTCAGTTCGGTATCGGTAATTG
Organism: uncultured Aequorivita sp.; assembly: GCA_964431895.1. Lineage (GTDB taxonomy): Bacteria > Bacteroidota > Bacteroidia > Flavobacteriales > Flavobacteriaceae > Aequorivita. The sequence goes on along the minus strand of CAYSLM010000042.1, from coordinate 3,410 downwards.
GCAATGCACTGCGGTTGCGTGGGGCGAAACTGGATTAGTAGACTTGAGATGTTAGATATTAGATATTAGAAAAATCAAGACGTAGGGCCGTGGAACATAAGACTTAGGACAAAAGTCCTCCCCCCGGCCCCCTCCCGAGGAGGGGAGTGAAGGTTTGGGAAAATTAGTCGTAGGTCTTAGGTCCTTCAGTCATAAGTCATAGAGGATAAGAAAATTATAAATTGGAATAAATAATAATGAAAATGAAAAATTTACTGTTTGTTGCCCTTCTGTTTCCGCTCTGTGTTTTTTCGCAGGAAAAATTGACGGGAACCATTACGGAGAAAATGGATGGCAAGAAAGTTCCATTGGGTGGGGCGAATGTGCACTGGCTGAATACTTCGGTGGGCGCGGTAACCGATTTTGACGGCAATTTTGAAATTCCGTATAAAAAGGAATACAAAAAACTGGTGATAAGTTTTGTAGGATACCAGACCGACACCATTTCCGTTACTGGCCCCAAGCACATCACCCATTCCTTAAAATCCAGTGCCGATTTGGATGAGGTTACGGTCACTTCGCGCAGAAAGGCAAGTGCGCGTTCGTTTTTGGAATCGCAGAACGTGATCAACGTAAGCAGTGCCGAACTGTTGAAAGCTGCCTGCTGCAACCTGGCGGAGAGTTTTGAGACCAATCCGTCCATCGACGTCAATTTTTCCGATGCCATTTCGGGAACGCGGCAAATCAAGATGCTGGGCCTTACCAGTCCCTACATTTTGATTACCACCGAAAATGTTCCCAGCATCCGCGGGGCGTCCCAGGCCTACGGCCTCAGTTTTATTCCGGGCACCTGGGTGGAAAGCATCCAGATTACCAAAGGCGCGGGTAGCGTAGTGAATGGCTATGAAAGCATTGCCGGACAGATCAATGCCGAACTGCACAAACCCTTGACAGACGACAAATTGTTTGTAAATGCCTATGGCTCGGGCGACGGCCGACTGGAGCTCAACACCCATTTGAATACCAAAGTTTCCAAAAAATGGAGCACCGGCCTTTATCTGCACGGCAATATGCGCGATTACGAATTTGACAAAAATGACGACGGCTTTTTGGATGCACCCTTGATGAAGCAAATCAATATGATGAACCGCTGGCAATATACCGATCAGGAAAACGGATATGTGGGTTTTCTCAACTTCAGATATCTCAACGATGAAAAGCAGACGGGGCAAATGGATTTTGATCCTGACAGGGACCGGGGCACAACCAACTTTTGGGGAAGTGAAATAAAGACCCAGCATCTGGACGTCTCCGGAAAATTTGGTTTTGTCAACCCCGATCTTCCCTGGAGGACTACAGGTTTGCAGTTGGCCTTCAGCCATCACGACCAGGAATCGTATTTCGGACTGCGGGATTACAACATCCAGCACAACAGTCTGTATGCCAATTTTATCTATAACTCCATCATCAGCGATTCCCGACATAAGATAAAAATGGGGGCAGATGCTACGTACGACAATTATTCTGAATTGGTTTTGGCAGAAAGCTTTGACAGGGTGGACAATTCGGTAGGTGCTTTTTTTGAATACAATTTTGACAATTTGGACGATTTGAATTTCAGTGCTGGTGTACGTGCGGATATCCACAACAGATTGGGGGCATTCCTCACCCCGCGCCTTCACTTGCGATATACCCCTTGGGGCAGGTCGGCCATCCGGGTTTCTGCCGGAAGGGGAAAGCGAAGTGCCAACATTTTTGCCGAAAACCAAAAGCTCTTTGCCAGCTCCCGCAACATCAACATTTTGGGAAGTGGTGGAAAAATATATGGGTTGGATCCGGAAATAGCCTGGAACTACGGTATTTCCTTTATGCAGGGTTTCGATTTGTTTAAAAGGAATGCGGATATCACCGTAGATTTCTACCGGACCGATTTTCAGGACCAGGTGATCGTGGATTACGAAAATCCTTCCGAAGTGAATTTTTATAATTTGGACGGGAAAAGTTATTCAAACAACTTTCAGGCAGAATTCAATTACAATGCCTTCACCCGTTTTGATCTTAGGCTGGCCTATAAATATTATAACGTGAAGACCGATTATTTAAGCGGAAGAAAGGAAAATCCACTCACTCCCAGCCATCGGTTTTTCGCCAATGCTTCCTATGAAACCGAGCACGGGAAAAATGGCGGCAATTGGAGGTTTGACGCCACCTACAATTATGTGGGGGAGCAGCGCTTTGCCACTTCCGAAGCATATTTGGAAACCATTGGGCTCAATCAATTTTCGCCCACGACAAACACTTTGAATGCACAGGTGACTAAGGTGTTTTCTCCCAATTTCGAAATTTATGTGGGGGGCGAAAATATAACCAACGTAAGGCAGGACAATCCCATTGTGGGCAGTAATGATCCTTTCGGTGTCAATTTTGATACTACTTATGTGTACGGCCCAATTTTTGGAAGTTCGTACTACGCCGGCCTGCGGTACAGGATAAATTAATATCTTGATGGCCTTTGCAACTCCGAAGTATTTTCACCGCAAAGGCGCAGAGGACGCAAAGCGGGCAGAGGAGAGAATAGAAAATTAGAAATAACATTAAAAAATAAACAATAACAATAAACAATAATCAAAAATGAAAAAAGCAATTTTAGTTATCGGAATACTTTTTATGGGCATCACTGGCTTTGCCCAAAACAAGAATGCCCAGGCTACCATTGATGTAGATGGCGTATGCGGCATGTGCCAGGACAGGATAGAGAAGGCAGCCGTAAAGACCAAAGGCGTGAAGCACGCCACTTGGAATGTGGAGACCCACGAATTGCGGTTGATCTACAACGAAGGAAAGACCGACCTGAACGCCATCCAGCAGAGCATTGCCGACAGCGGCCACGATACGCAGGATATCAAGGCCAAGGATGAAGTGTACGAGAGCATTGACGCGTGCTGCAAATACCGCGATCCGAAAGTGGTGGACGACCACCGCGATGGCGGACATTAAAATTTCTTTTTAAATTTTATCGTTTCCTTAGTATCATAACTTCCGCGCTATGGTTAATTTGAAGCCTATTAACCTAAAAAATAAATTGTTATGAGAAATAAAGAATTGATCCATGCCTTGGGCAACTGCATCAACCACTGCAATTACTGTGCTGATGCCTGCCTGGATGAAGAAAACGTAAAGGAAATGGTGAAGTGTATCCGTCTAGACAGGGTATGTGCCGAGGTGTGTAGCACCTTAAATCAAATCCTTGCTACTGGCTATGATGATGTGGGCGATCTGGTAAATTACTGTATTAAGGTATGCCAGACCTGCGCAGACGAATGTGGCAAACACCAAACAGACCATTGCCAGGCCTGTGCCCAAGCGTGCAGGGAGTGTATAACGGCCTGCCAAAAGTATGCGGCATAAAAATAAGTAGTTAAATATTTGCC
>CAYSLM010000041.1:16698-19988 GCA_964431895.1 uncultured Aequorivita sp. | reverse complement strand
TGCTATCTCCTAAATGCCGAAATCCCTCTTTTCGCATTAAAGTTTAAGACTTGGAGTTTTAGGGAAAATTCCGTCCGCTATATTTTTTTGATACTATGTGCGGTGCTTTTGGTAATGCTGAAGTTTTTGGCGATACCTATTATCATATTTCTTTATATCGTGTTATCATTTGCTGACCACAAAAAAGGAAAGAAAAAGCAACATCAATGATAGGTTTACCACAAAGAACACTAAGAAGGCACAGAGGGCACAAAGAAAACATTGTAAACTTTGTGCGACCATGGTGTTCTTGGTGGTTAATTAAGATCACCCAATTAAAAGTCCAACTTCTTCTTCCGCAGTTCAAAATTGCGGCCCAGATACACCTTCCGCACCATTTCATCGGCGGCCAATTCTTCGGGTATACCGTGTTTTAGGATGCTGCCTTCAAACATTAGGTAGGTCCTATCGGTAATGGCCAAGGTCTCCTGCACGTTGTGGTCTGTAATGAGGATGCCGATATTTTTGTTTTTGAGTTGGGCCACAATCCGCTGTATGTCCTCCACGGCCACCGGGTCAACCCCTGCAAAAGGCTCGTCAAGCAGGATAAAGTGTGGGTCTGTGGCCAGGGCCCGGGCAATCTCGGTACGCCGTCTTTCGCCCCCGCTCAACAGGTCGCCACGGTTTTTGCGGATATGGCCCAGCCCAAACTCATCAATAAGCGACTCCATTTTTTGGTGCTGTTCTTTTTTGGAAAGTTTGGTAAGCTGGAGCACGCTCAAGATGTTGTCTTCCACGCTCAATTTGCGGAATACCGATGCTTCCTGTGCCAGATAGCCTATGCCGTTTTGGGCGCGTTTGTACATGGGGTATTTGGTAATCTCGGTGCCCTCTAGAAAAATTTTTCCGCCATTGGGTTTTATGAGCCCCACTATCATATAAAAGGAAGTGGTCTTGCCCGCGCCGTTTGGGCCCAATAGCCCCACGATCTCGCCTTGATTTACCTCTACGGAAATGCCCTTGACCACCTCGCGGCCCTTATATGATTTGATTAAATTTTCGGCTCTTAATTTCATCGGTACAGAATATTTCGGATATTGGGGGATGGAATGTTTAGATCAACTGGGTCCATTGGTTTTGGGATATTTCAAGAAACGTTCCACGGTACAAAAATGCAGATTTTAAATTTCTTTTGAAGCATTTTTTTATTTCCTTCCAAAGACCCTTTGCGTTTTACCTACTTATTTGCTTCCAGCGCCTCCCAATATTCAAACGCCCGTCGCAGGTGTGGAATGACAATGGTACCGCCTATGAGCAAGGAAATGCCCATAGCCTCAACCACTTCTTCTTTTGTAAGCCCTAGTTTGTGGCATTCCTCCAAATGGTAGCGCACACAATCGTCACAGCGCAATACAAGCGAATTGCCAAGCCCCAGCAATTCCTTGGTTTTCTTGGGAAGTGCGCCTTCCATATAGGCATTGGTATCGAGGTTGAAGATACGCTTGATCAACTTATTGTTTTCCGCCAGCATTTTGGCGTTCATCTTTTCGCGGTAGGCGTTGAAGTCTGCAACTATGTTTTCTTTCATAAAATGTTATTTTTTTTGAATCGAGACCGAAGGGAGCCAAGACACAAGACAGCTTTCCAAAGTATCCTGGGAAATCGTCCTTTTTTCCCCTCTATTCTATTTCCTGTTGCACTTTATCCGGCATTGGTCATTGTGCTTTGCTCTTTCGCCTTCTTTCCTCGCGCTTTTGATTTTTGACCACTATTCTTGAAATATAAATACTTACCTCATAAAGTATAAGTATGGGAATGGCCACGATGATCTGGCTCACAATATCGGGCGGGGTAATGACTGCGGAAAGCACCAGAACAATGATGAGCGCAAACTTGCGGTACTTGCGCAACGATTCTGGCGTTACCAAGCCTATCTTAGTAAGGATATACATAAGAATGGGCAGCTCAAATACGATGCCGCAGGCCAGGACCGAAGTACGTACCAGGGAAATATAGCTGTCCAGGTCAAAGTCATTAAAAACTTCCTTGCTCACCGTATAATTGCCGAGGAAGTTGATGGAAAGGGGGGTGATGAGGTAGTACCCAAAGAGAACGCCCAAAAAGAAAAGGACGGAAGCAATAAAAATAAAGCCACGGCTCGATTTGCGTTCCTTTTCGCGAAGCCCGGGGCTAATAAACCGCCACATTTCATATAATATATAAGGGAAAGCCACGATGATGCCCGCATAGATGCTGGTCCACATATGTGCCGAGAACTGCCCGGCCATTGTACGGCTCTGGATGCGGAAGGGCATTTCCTGGAAACAGAAGGTGTCCATCCCCAACGATTGGGCCAGGTTGCAAAAGAGACGGTAAGTGATAAAGTCGGGTTGTTTGGGGCCAAAAATGAGGGTGCCAAAAATAAAATCCTTAAATATAAATGCCAGCGCGGCCAGGACCACTACGGCTATGGTAGAGCGGATGAGGTGCCAGCGCAACTCTTCGAGGTGGTCCAGAAAGGACATTTCCTTTTCGGGCGATTTTTGTTTTTTCATTAAATGATACCTTCTTTGGTAAGGTTATGGATGTGGACTACCCCACAGTACCTGCCTTTGTCTTCCGCCAAGATCTGGGTAATGCCGTATTTGTCCATCATTTCCATGGCTTCCACTGCCATGGCGTTGTTGGCAATCTTTTTGGGGTTGTGGGTCATGATATCCTTGGCGGTGAGCCCGGTAAAATTATCGGTCTTGGTCATCATTCGTCTCAAATCGCCGTCGGTGATGATACCCACTATGGTTTGGTTTTCAACAACGGCCGTTACTCCCAGCATTTTTTCAGAAATTTCAACAATCACTTCCTTTACGCCAGTATCGGGGTGTACCTGTGGTTTTTCATTGAGGGAGGTGAGGTTGCTCACCCGCAAATATAGTTTTTTTCCCAAAGAGCCACCGGGATGGAACTTGGCAAAATCCTTGCTCGAAAAACCGTGCAGGTCCAAAAGGCACATGGCCAGGGCATCGCCAATGACCAATTGTGCGGTGGTACTGGTGGTAGGGGCCAGGTTGTTGGGGCAGGCTTCTTTTTCTACGTAGGCGTTCAGCACAAAATCTGCTTGTTGCCCCAAAAATGAGCTGCGGTTGCCCGTAATGGCGATCAACTTGTTGCCAATGGCCTTTATAAGTGGAACCAGGACCTTGATCTCTGGGGTGTTGCCGCTTTTTGAGATGCAAATGACCGTATCATTTTCCTGAATGGTGCCCAGGTCGCCGTGAATGGCATCGGCGGCGTGCATAAAGATGGCGGGAGTA
>CAYSLM010000041.1:14043-16688 GCA_964431895.1 uncultured Aequorivita sp. | reverse complement strand
GGTTGAGTTGAGGGTGGCCACAATTTTGGTGGCTATATTGGCACTTTTTCCTATTCCGGTAATGATCACCCGGCCGGTGGCGCTATAAATATAATCTACCGCTCCGGCAAATTCGCCATCAACCAGATGGGCCAGATTTGCAATGGCCTTGCTTTCAGTTTCTATGGTTTTTTTCGCTACGGAAATAATTTGCTCTTGCCTGTTCAAAATTTTAATGCTTTTGAATGTTTGTAACTGTTTCAGAAATTAGTATATTTAAAATAGAATTTAACGCAATTCAGCTTTCCATTAAATAGGGACTATCTCTATTAGGATGCAGTTCACCCACAACGGTTGCAAAATTACAATTGTTCATCCGTTAAACAATGTGATACGGGCTAAAACTGGATTGCACCATAAAACCCCAGTAGCGTGGCAGAGATTGACATATATGCAGCCCTGAAAAAATATTTTGGGTTTACCCGTTTTAAAGGTTTGCAGGAGGAAGTGGTAAAAAGCATTCTCAACGGTAACAATACCTTCGTAGTAATGCCCACGGGGGGCGGTAAGTCGCTGTGTTACCAGCTCCCGGCACTTATGCAGGACGGCACGGCCATAGTGGTTTCGCCCCTAATAGCTTTGATGAAAAACCAAGTTGATGCCCTGCGCTCCCTTTCGTCTGAAGAAGGGATTGCCCATGTGCTCAATTCCTCCCTGAACAAAACCGAGATCAAAAAGGTCAAGAGCGACATTGCGAGCGGCGTGACGAAACTTCTATACGTGGCCCCCGAATCGCTTACCAAGGAGGAATATGTGGATTTTCTCCAGACACAGAAAATTTCCTTTATGGCCATAGATGAGGCCCATTGCATCAGCGAATGGGGCCATGACTTTAGGCCCGAATACCGCAACTTGAAGAGCATCATCCAGCGCATTGGCGATGACATTCCCATAATCGGGCTCACGGCAACGGCAACCCCCAAGGTGCAGGAAGATATACTGAAGAACCTGGGCATGCCAGACGCCAATACCTTTAAGGCTTCCTTTAACCGGCCCAACCTTTATTACGAGATAAGGCCCAAGACCAAAAATGTAGATTCAGACATCATCCGTTTTGTTAAGCAGAACGAGGGGAAGAGTGGCATAATCTATTGCCTGAGCCGAAAACGGGTAGAGGAACTGGCACAGACCCTTCAGGTAAATGGCATTAAGGCCGTACCCTACCATGCCGGCCTTGATGCCAAAACGCGTGTAAAGCACCAGGATATGTTCCTTATGGAAGATGTGGATGTGGTGGTTGCCACTATTGCTTTTGGCATGGGCATTGACAAGCCAGACGTTCGGTTTGTGATCCACAACGATATGCCCAAGAGCATAGAAAGCTACTATCAGGAGACCGGCCGTGCGGGGCGTGATGGGGGCGAGGGCCATTGCTTGGCTTTTTACAGCTATAAGGATATAGAGAAACTGGAAAAATTTATGAGCGGCAAGCCGGTTGCCGAACAGGAAATAGGGCACGCCCTGCTGCAAGAGGTAGTGGCTTTTGCCGAGACCTCTATCTCTCGCAGAAAGTTTATTCTGCATTATTTTGGGGAAGAATTTGACAATGAAACCGGAGAGGGCGGTATGATGGACGACAATATGCGCCATCCCAAAAAGAAGCACGAAGCCAAAGAAGAGGCCAAGCGCCTGTTGGAAATAGTGTCCAAAACCAACGAACAGTACAAAAGCAAGGAAATTGTGAACGTATTGGTGGGCAAGACCAATGCCCTCATAAAGTCGCACCGAACCGATAAGCAAGCTTATTTTGGCAGTGGCCAAAACCACGAGACCGCATACTGGATGGCCCTCTTGCGGCAGTTGCTGGTGGCCGGATATTTGAAAAAGGATATAGAAACCTACGGGGTGCTGCATTTGACCCAGGCGGGGAAGGAATTTATAAAATCGCCCACTTCCTTCATGATGACCGAGGACCACGCCTATAAGGATGCCAATGATTCCATAGCCATTGCGACCAACAAGCCGGGCAATATGGTTGATGAAAACCTGTTTAAACTCTTAAAGGCCGAGCTCAAAAAAGTGGTCAAGGAGCTGGACCTGCCACCTTTTGTGATTTTCCAGGAACCCTCGCTGGAGGATATGGCCCTAAAATATCCCACCACCATAGAGGAATTGGCCAACGTGCATGGCGTAGGTGAGGGCAAGGCCAAAAAATACGGCAAGCCCTTTGTCAAGCTCATACAGCAGTATGTGGAGGAAAATGATATTATCCGTCCCGAGGATTTTGTGGTAAAGTCAACCGGAAGCAACAGCTCGTTGAAGCTTTACATTATCCAAAACGTTGACCGCAAGCTGGCCCTTCCAGACATTGCCAATGCCAAGGGGCTTGAAATGTCTGAATTCATAAAAGAAATGGAAGCCATTGTTTACAGTGGTACCAAACTTAATATAGACTACTGGATAGACGAGGTGCTGGACGAGGACCAACAGGAAGAAATCCACGATTATTTCCTCGAGGCCGAAACCGATAAGATTGATGATGCCATGGAGGAATTTGATGGGGAATATGACGAAGAAGAACTGCGGCTATACCGGATCAAGTTTATAAGTGAGGTGGGGAATTGAATAAAGGTAAAGACGCACTGCAGTGCGTCTCTACCCGCGGC
>CAYSLM010000041.1:9238-13943 GCA_964431895.1 uncultured Aequorivita sp. | reverse complement strand
CTACCCGCGGTGCGTCTCTACCATGTGGGGGCGGCCATCCTCAACTAAATTTAAAAAACGCAATCAAACAATCTTTTTTGCCGGTTTCCGATAAGTGGTGCAATCCTCACAGCCCGAGCGGTCTGTAATGAGCCGTACGCCACGTTTTGTGGTAAAATAGTTCCATATCCATTCTATAAATACGTGGATCTTGTTTCTAAAGCCAATCAAGGAAAATACGTGGATAAACGACCAGAGCGACCAGGCCAAAAAGCCGCTGAATTTTTGCTTGCCCACATAGGCAACCGCCTTGGCCCTCCCAATGGTGGCCATGGTGCCCTTATCCCGATAGTGGAACTGGGCCTGCTTATTTCGGTGTTTTTTGGCGAGCAATTTTCCAACAAATTTTCCCTGCTGGGTGGCCACGGGAGCCAGGGCAGGCAGTGGATTGCCATCTTTACTTCTGCTATGGGCGGCATCACCTATGATAAAAATATCGGGATATTTGGCGATGCTGAGGTCGGGAGCTACTATAATGCGTCCAATCCTATCCTGCTCAACCCCGAGCGAATCCAGAAGCGGGGAGGCCTTGATGCCCGCCGCCCAGATAATATTTGATGATTCAATGGAACCTACGGGCAGGTGTACCTTGTTTTGTTCAATATGGGTGACGGGCGTGTTGAGAAGTACCTTGACCCCCATCTTTTCCAGCATTTTTTTGGCACTTTCGCCCAAGGATTCCGGAAATGCGTTTAGGACGCGCGGTCCGGCCTCTATCAAATATACTCGAGCATCATCAGGATGTATGTTTCGGTACCCGTGTTTTTTGCCGTTGCCGGCTATTTCGGCAATGGCACCGGCCATTTCTACCCCTGTGGGCCCAGCGCCGATTATCACATAGGTAAGGAGCGACCGTCTTTTTTTCCGATCGGGCTGTTGTTCGGCTTCTTCCATCGCCATAAGCAGCCGTTCCCGCACCTTGAGGGCATCGCTTATTGATTTCAGCCCGGGGGCATACTGGGCCCATTCGTCGTGGCCAAAATAATTGTATTGCGCGCCTGTTGCTACCACCAATTGGTCAAAGGAAATACATCGGCCATTTCTTAAGGTCAATGACTTTTTTTCGGCCTGTATCTCCTTTACTTCTCCCAGTACTACCTGTATCCGCGGGTTCTTGTTTAGAATGGCGCGGATAGGGGCCGAGATTTCCCCAGGGGAAAGTTCTGCCGTGGCAACTTGATAAAGAAGGGGCTGAAAGAGATGGTGGTTCAATCTGTCAATAATGGTGATTTGGGCATCGGAATTTTGTAGGGCCTTGGCCGTTGCAATTCCTCCGAAACCGCCGCCAATGATAACGATATGGCGGGTTTTGTTAGCAATAGGTTTGGTGTTCACGATGACATTTATTTTAGATGAAACTATTTTTATTATCCCATTGGATTGTGACCACAAAGTTACAATTATTTTTACAAAGGACATATGTATCCTCTATAAAAAATCAGCATATTAAGAAGTGCGATTCAATTGTTAAAGGGGGTTTTTTAGAAAGGCCAGGCCCGAATTCAGATTTTCGGCCAAGCTGCGTATGGTCGTGTTTTGAAAGGTATGGTAGAGTTGGTTTCTGTTTTTTACGTACGCAAAATGCATCGGGCAAGGGTGCGCATCGCTGCATTGGTTCAGACCGAATACACAATCGGTGAAAATGCCCATGCCGTCTATGGTTTCCACCACTTGCATTATAGGCAGATCGAGTTGGGAAGCATCGCAATAAAATCCGCCGTAGGGACCTTTGACCGAGGTCACTATCCCATTTTTGTTGAGCGTTTGGAGTATTTTGGCGGTAAAGGCCTCGGGTGCCTCGATTTCATTGGCTATTTCCTTTACGCCTACCTTAATGTTCTCATCTGCTTTGGAAGCGATAAAGACTGTGGCACGAATGGCGTATTTACACGACTTGGAAACCATTTTTCTTTGAGGATTTTCTCGTTTTGGGATAAAGGTAATCAAAAAGATATTGGAGGAGTAGGATGTCTTTTGTAAAAAGGAATGCGCTGCCGGAAACCCTGTTAGCGCACCTGTTTTCCTTCGTTCCAATAATAACTATCCGGATATTGGCGCTTTCCGAAAATAGCGGTTCCCACCCGCACTATGGTCGCGCCCTCCTCGATGGCTATTTCAAGGTCGCCGCTCATTCCCATGGAAAGCTCATCAAGGGAGACTCCCGGGAAGTTTAATTTTTTGGCTTCCTGTTGAAGGGACTTTAGGAGCCTAAAACATTTGCGTACCTTTTCCTTTTCCGCACTGAACAGACCAATGGTCATCAGCCCCTTGATGCGGATTGTGTTAAATTGGGAAACTTCTTTTATCAGTTCCAGGGCCTTTTCGGGCGGGATTCCAAATTTGCTTTCCTCATAAGAAGTGTTTACCTGAATGTAGGCATCTATGGTCCGGTTTTCCGTACCAAGGCGATGGTGCAGTTTTCTTGCAAGTTTTAGGCGATCCACAGATTGAATGCAACTGGCCCAAGAAATCACGTTTTTAATTTTATTGGTCTGCAAGTGGCCAATAAAATGAATTTCGGGATGTAGGTCTTTTAGCAAGGGTCCTTTTTGCTCCAGTTCCTGGACCTTATTTTCGCCCAAGAGGTGCTCGCCTTGTTGTAACGCAAAACGTATACGCTCGGAATCAACGGTTTTGGTGGCCAGCAGCAACCTGACCTCCTTGGGGTCGCGCCCGGCGTTATGGCAGGCCGCTTCAATTCTTTGGTGGATCAGTTTTAGGTTTTCGGTTATGGTTTCCATAAATTTTCCTTTTTCCGATGGGCCGTAGAGTAGAGACGCAATGCATTGCGTCTCTACGATTTTTGTTCCTTATTGAAATAAACCAGATAATAATACATCTGCTTTTCCTCATCCCAGCCTTTTTCTACAAATTTTTCGGCACTCTCGGGGTTTATGAAATCCATTTTTATCTGGATGTTGGTGTCGAGGTTTATGACGTTCTTTATCTTTTTTCGGGCGGCAGAAACTGCGGTGTTGGCTATGGGAAAGGTGGTCAGGTCCTCAATCTGGTACTTGGGCGCCCTTTCGGCCTTGTAGTGGCGGAATTCTGGCAGGAGCTCTGGATTGTCAATGACCTCGTTCATAAAAGCGGTTTCCTCAAAATTGTCGTTTTTGGCAAAATGGTTTACCGCACGGTTCATAAACATGACCTCCTGTTTCTTGTCCTCTGCCGGAAGTACGACATCCTTGGCAAAATCCTGGCAGAATTTCAGGTATTTTTTGGTGTAGAAATTATCATCGGCCAAAGCCTCAACGCCCAGGAAACTTTCCAGCCAATAGCGGGTGTCATACCTATTGCTGTCAACAGAAAGGATTTTGTAGCCAGCCTCCTTTTCGGTGTTAAAGATAAGGCAGCCTTTATCCAGTTTGTTCAGATTTACTCCTTGCTGGAGCAGGGCCTCCAACTGGTTGTCTTCTTCGGCAAACTGAAGAAAATCCTGTTTCAGTTCACTTTTGAAGATACCTATGGCGTCCATCTTCACATTGTCCAGCTGCACGTCTTCTAAATAGGCCACGTACACTTCGCCACTTTTGATATGGGGATGTTCAGACTGGTTGTAGAGATGGGTGGCTATTTTTTGGCTGGCTGGGTGAGCCTGCTGCGGGTTGTCAAAAATTTGGGAGACCTGGGTAAAGAGTTCGTGGAATTCCAGATCGGCCTCGTGGGCAAAGCGGAAGTAATTTTCCTCCTTTTCCCTGAAGGGCTTCAGAAAAAACTCCTTGAGCAAGGGCGTTATCTCGTCGTCCATTTTATAAGGGGCGGCCGATAGGAACAAGGATTCATTTCTGCTTTTGTTGCCCACTCTATGGATGGAGAGGGAAGCAATATGGGTACTATATAGGTTGATCATTGATTAGTAGTTGATGGATTATTGGGTAAATGTTTGTTGAGGGGCAATGAACTGAGCACTTTGCTTTGGCTGGCGTTGCGCGGATCAATTCCAGTTCTCGTCAAAGTCGAGGTTGTCGTAGTCTTCCGGGTCTAGGTCCAGTTCCTCGTCGCGCTCATCATCCTCTATTTCCTCGGCAATGAATTCCTTTTCCGGTGCTTCGTCAGGAAGTTGGCCGTGCGAGTACATGAGATTGGGGTAGCTTCTTCCTGCCTCAGCTTCCCCAATATCGGCCAGCTCTACCATAAAGGTCCACATATTCAGAAAGTCATATACATAGAGCAGGCGGGTATTGTCCCTATCCACTACATCCTCCAGCAGGGTTTGGCCCATGACCCGCGTTTCCCCAGGTTCATCGCTCACATCAAAGAGGGTAATCTCGTCGCCCTGTTCCCACATTTCATCAGAAATATAAAAGGAAGCCATTTCCTGGCCGTCAAAACCGAAGGCCTGGGTGATAGCATTGTGCATGTCTTCCAGGGTGGCATGGGACTCAATTTCAATATCGCGGAAAACATCTTCGTGGGTGTCGAGTATTATTCTGAAACGGTAAATCATCTTTCTTTTTTTGGAAGGCAAAGTTAATTAAAAAAGAGGGCAGATAAGGATCGCAGCCGAAGTTTTTAAAGTGCATTTAAAGCCTTTGCGGAAAAGATTTTGTTTACAAGCTGGATGAAATTGTCGAGCGGGTGATTGTGGGAGAAAGGGGGAGGGTTGGGCTAAAGCCCGGGTCTTTTTGATTCTTTATCCCCTGGCTAAAGCCAGGGGCAATTG
>CAYSLM010000041.1:0-9138 GCA_964431895.1 uncultured Aequorivita sp. | reverse complement strand
AGAAAAAGCCTATTTTGAAAACCGGTGCAGGACAAAGGTCATGGCTGCCAATAGGAAGAATGCGGTAACTTGGTGGAGTACGCCCAGGGCCACGGGTACGTGCATCAACAGTGTAAAAATACCTAGTACAAACTGTACCAGCACCAAAATGAGCAGGGTGCTTATTCCATTTCGCTGTGCCCGTGTCAAATTAAGGCGGCGCGTGCGGTACCAGATTAGGAAAACCATGGCTACCACCACATAGGCCATATAGCGATGCACAAACTGGACGCCGCTTCGGCCTTCAACAAAATTTTTCCACAGGGGTACCTGTTCGCTATATACAGTTTCATGGATGAGCTTGCCTTCGTTCATCAGGGGCCAGTGGTTGTGGACCAGCCCGGCATCGAGCCCTGCTACAAAGGCGCCCCAAATTATCTGTATGAGCAGTACGGCCATTCCCCACCGAATGAGGTTACGAATGGATTTATTGATTTCCTTTTTGTAGGGATAGATCAAATCCATGGCTACCCAAAAGGTATAGGCAAAGGTAATAAAGGCGGTGGTAAGGTGCATGGCCAGCCGGAAATGGCTTACGTCTGGGATATCAACAAGGCCGCTCTTCACCATATACCAGCCCAAGAACCCTTGGAATGCGCCTAAGAGCATCAGTACTATGGCTTTTTTAATGGTGGGTTTGCTAAGTTGTTTTTTCAATAGGAAATAGAGGAAGGGAATAAAGAAAACCAGACCCAACAACCTTCCCAGAACGCGGTGGAGCCATTCCCAAAAATAGATGTCCTTAAAATCATCAAGGGTGAAGTGATAATTGAGCTTTTGGTACTCGGGAAATTGTTTGTAATGCTCAAACTCGGCAATCCATTGTGCCTCGTTCATGGGCGGCAGGGTGCCCGAGATCAATTTGTAGCTTGAAATGGATAGGCCCGAATGGGTAAGGCGGGTAATGCCGCCTACCACGACCATCACGAAGATGAGAAGGCAGCCCGTGAGCAGCCAGTAGATTACTTTTTTATTGTCTTTCACTTTTTCAATTTTAGCAATTTCATATAAAGGCCGTGGCAATTACTCGGTGGCCTCGAGCCCCAATTCTTTTCCTTTTTTTAGCATAAAGGTCTTGGCGGCCTGATATTCATTGGGAATTTTTCCGTCGAGGATGGCATTTTTTATGGCTTCCTTGATTATTCCTATTTCGCGTGACGGTTTTAAATTGAAGGTTGCCATAATTTCCTCCCCGGTAACCGGCGGCTGGAAGTTGCGAATGCGGTCGCGCTCCTCCACCTCTTCAATTTTTTGGCGTACCAGTTGGAAATTGGCGTGGTACCGCTTAAACTTTTTTGGGTTTTTGGTGGTAATATCGGCTTCGCAGAGGGTCATGAGGTCGTCTACGTGATCGCCGGCGTCAAAAATCAGCCTTCTCACGGCACTATCGGTCACCTCCTCATCGGCCAGGCCAATGGGGCGGGAGCTCATGAGCACCATTTTTTGGACAAACTTCATTTTATCGTTCAACGGCATTTTCAGGCGCTTGAAGAGTTTATATACCATTTTGGCCCCGACAAACTCGTGCCCATGAAAGGTCCACCCCAGGTTTTTGTCAAACTTTTTTGTGGGTGCCTTCCCAATATCGTGTAACAAGGCGGCCCAGCGAAGCCAAAGATTGTCTGTGGTCTGGGCTATATTGTCAACCACTTCCAAGGTATGCCAGAAATTGTCCTTGTGGGTTTGGCCCTCCTTTTCATCTATGCCCTGAAGGGCGACCAGTTCGGGCAGGATCAGGTGCAGCAACTTGGTCTTGTGCAAAAGGGCAAAGCCCTTGGAGGGTTTTGGGGAGAGCAGTATCTTGTTTAGCTCTACCACGATACGTTCCTTGGAGATGATCTTTATTCTTTTGGCGTTTGCGGTTATGGCCTTTAGCGAGTTTCTCTCAATCTGAAAGTCCAATTGTGCGGCAAATCTAATGGCGCGCAACATCCGAAGTGGATCGTCACTATAGGTGATGTCGGGATCCAGGGGAGTTCGAATTATTTTGTCTTGAAGATCTTCAATCCCATTAAAAGGGTCAAGCAATTGTCCGAAAGTATCGTTGTTAAGGCTTAGTGCGAGCGCGTTTATAGTGAAATCACGGCGGTTTTGGTCGTCTTCCAAAGTGCCGTTTTCCACGGCTGGGTTTCGGCTTTCTTCTGAATAGGA
Source organism: uncultured Aequorivita sp. (assembly GCA_964431895.1). GTDB lineage: Bacteria > Bacteroidota > Bacteroidia > Flavobacteriales > Flavobacteriaceae > Aequorivita. The sequence continues at coordinate 6,948 of CAYSLM010000041.1, read as the reverse complement.
TTCCTTACGGGCGCCTACAAATTCCAATTCCATTCCCCCACTTTTTACCATGGCAGTGCCATAGGTCTTAAAGATCGACACTTTGGGCTTTCCGGGCAGCAGTTTGGCCACTTCGCCGGCCAATTCAATACCGCTTCCCACGGCCACAATATCGATATCCTTGGCGCCGCTTCGGTTGAGGAGAAAGTCGCGTACATAGCCACCAATTACGTAGCTTTCGAGATTGAGATTGAAAGCCGCCTGGGAAATGATCCTAAAAACTGGGTTGTCCAGCGCAGATGTATAGGTTTGTTTTGCCATTTTTTCTCACAAAGCCACGGGTTGGCAAAGGTTTTCTCAAAAAAAGTTTGGGGGGTGTTGAATTTAAAATCAATTCAATAGCCACACCGATTTCTCTTTCATCTTCGTCTTCTCACTTCCTGATCACCTTTACCGATCCGTCATTTTTTAATTTGATGATGGCGGAGGGTTTCCCGGTTTTTTTTTCGTGCCGCAAATTTACGATATAGTCCACGCCTTCCAAAATTAAAGGGTCAATTTCGGCAAAGCTTTGGGGGGTTTTTTGGCCCGAGATATTGGCTGAGGTGGAGACCAGCGGTTTGCGCAGTTTTTGGATAAGGGCTTGGCAAAATTTGTCCTTGGTTACCCGAATGGCCAGCGAGTTGTCTCCGGCCACCAGGTTTTCTGCCACCCGTATGGGCTGGTCATAGATAATGGTGGTGGGTTTTTGGGCATATTTTAGGATATCATAGGCCACTTCGGGCACGTTTTCAACGTATTGGTTGAGCATTTTAAAATCGTTTACCAAGCAGATCAATGCTTTTTGGTCGCTCCTTTGCTTTAGTTTAAAGACTTTTTCCACGGCCTCTGGGTTGGTGGCATCGCAGCCAATGCCCCAGACGGTGTCAGTAGGGTAGAGGATGAGGCCGCCTTTTTTGATTGTTGCAAGGGCGTTTTCAATTTCTTCGCGCATCATAACAGGATTTAAAAAAACAGAATTTAATTCTTTATTCGCAAATAGATATTCTCAAAAAATTTTAAGATGTTCCTTTTGTTAAGGTTCCGCATTAGCTTAAAGGCAACTTCAGGATTGCGTCTGGCGTATTGGATAAAAATGGCATATTGTTTATTTCTTTGCGAATCCAATTGGGTAAATTCCGGGACTGAATGTTTTTCCAGATGTTGCTCGATCAAAGCTATACCTTCTGCTTTGAAGTCTGCCTTGTTCTTTTTCAAGAATCTGAAAAAGGCAGATATGGCATCAATCTGAAGATGGATGATATAAGTGCCGAATATTTTCTTTCGCTCCGCATCCTGTTCATTCAAATAGTATTTTGAATACATTTTTTCAACAACCGTCAAAAGGGATTTTAGACTTTTTAAACTGTAGTTTTTTGTGATGGAATCGCTATTGGCAACGTTATAATAATAGGTAACCTTTGAGGCGAAGACCACTTTTTTGGCCAGGTGCATAATTTCAAACATCCAAAATTCGTCGTCGTGGACCACCCCTTCCAAAAAAGCCAGGTTATTTTTTTTGATAAAATCCTTAGCGTAAAGTTTATTCCAAATGACAGGGAACAGGGCGTGGACCAGGGACAATTTTAAGAGACCTTCATTGTCCAAAATTTTTTCGCCATTGTCATAGTGGCTTACGGTTTTGATGCCATTGGTGGTCTTGCCGAGCACCTCGGCACTTTTTCCAATTACCACATCTACGGAAGGTTGGTGAAGTTGCAAAAGGGTTTCCAGACAATGCGGGTCCAGCAGGTCATCGGCATCCAGAAAAAAGAGAAAATCTCCGGTAAAATGGTTAAGACCAGTGTTTCTGGCGGCTGGTGGTCCGGCATTTTCCTGGTTTATCAGTTTAAACCTTGGGTCTTTTTGCACCCATTCCTGGATTTTCTGCTCGGTATTGTCGGTACTGCCATCATTAACGGCAATACATTCCCAATGCGGATAGGTTTGGTTGCTAAGGCTGGCAAAGGAAGCGGAAATATATGTGGAAGCGTTGTAACACGGCACCACAACGCTTATTAAAGGAGATTCCATATCTAGATGCGGGATTTAAAAAAAATTAGACTCCGGTCCAATTTAGGTATTTTTTTAAAGTAACCCGATTCCTTTTTCAAATACTTATAGAAATCCATATCATAGGTTTGGGCATTTCTTATAGTGCGGATAATGGTTTGGTCTATTTGTTTTTCCAGCAGATCCTGTTCATAATATCGGTACTTTTTGTTTCTTTCCTTTAGGTCGTTGGCCGCCACAATAACTTTTTTGATTGTTTGGAGGGATTGTTTTTTCTTTAGCCATACGGCACGTACATAGTGGTCCAGATCGGGATGGGAAGTGGCAATTCCAAGGTGCTGCAGTTGCCGCGCTACAACTTCAAAATCATAAGCCGCCAAACGGTCTCCTTCCGTTTGGCTGATGTTTTTATCGTGCCATCTGTAAAAAATAAGCGATTCCTGAAGATTGTGGAATTTCGTTTTGGCAATTAGCTGGCTGTACAGGGAATAATCTTCTGCCACGACCATATCTTCATCAAAACGAAGTGCGCCCAAATGCGGTTTTCGAAGCATGACCGACGAATTTTGCACAGGGCAGTGGCTCAAAAAATCGACCTTTAGTTGCTCGTGATGGGCATGGTGGTCTATCACTTTATTTTCTTTGCCCAAGTATGTAAACCAAGAGCCGCAAAGTCCAACCTCAGGGTGCGCCTTTAAAAAGTTGAGTTGTTTTTCAAACCGCGAAGAAACGGCAATGTCATCAGCATCCATAAAGGCAATAAACTCTGTTGTGGCCCTGTCAATGGCAATATTCCGGGACTTGGCGGCACCGAGGTTTTTCGGATTCAATAAAAATTGCACCCGTGGATCCTTGGCAGCATACTCCTCAATGATCTGCTGGGTTCTATCGGTAGAAGCATCATTTACAATCAACAAGATAAACTCTCCATACGTTTGGGCAAGAATACTGTCAATAGCTTCCGGCAGATAAGTTTCCCCGTTGAAAACCGGCATTATTACGGTTATTTGGGCCATAAAACTGCTTTTGGACAAAAATAGGTATTAATATGACTTATCCTATATTTGTGAAAATTTAGAGATGAAAAAAATACATGTCGGTTTTCTGCTTTCCTATGATTATGAGAACCTTAAAAAGGCCATTCCCCCGGTGTATGATGCTGCCGATGCTATATTTATAGCCGAAGACCATAAGCACCGTACCTGGTCTGGACAACGGTTTAAGGTAGATCCTTCATTTTATGAGTGGTTGGAAGATTTTGATACGGCGGGAAAAATACAACTATATAATGATAATTTCTATATTCCAAAATTGAGCGCCATAGAAAACGATACCCGCGAGCGCACCTTGCTGTCGGAAAGGATGGGAGTGGGCAATTGGCTGGTGCAGGTAGATGCCGACGAGTATTTTATAGATTTTGAAGGCTTTGTCGGATCTCTCCGAAAGTACGATCGGTTTTTGGATCATCCCGAAAAAACTCCCGTACAAATTGCCGGATTTCTCATAAATATGTACAAATATACCGAAGATGGCCTGCTGTATGTCGATAATCCCACCAAGGTACTTTTGGCCACCAATTATCCCAGATACACCTTTGCGCGACAAAACCGAAAACGCATTATTTATACCGATAACCTCCTTTTGCACGAGTGCATTTCCCGCAGCGAGGAAGATTTGATGACCAAGCTCACCAATTGGGGCCACAGCAAGGATTTTGATATTGGCCAATATGTAGAGAAATGGCGCTCGGTAAACAAAGATAATTACAGGGAGATGCAGGATTTTTTCTATTTGCAGCCGGAAGGATGGAAGTCTTTAGACTACATCAATACCAAGGACCTGGAGGAAATCAAAATGCGGCTTAACGCAAAACCCGAACTGCACCCATCGTCTTTTTTTCTTTTTAAAAAGAATATTGGGCAGTATTTCAAACATCTATTCAAATGAAAACTTCCTTATTGATTTCTACATACAATTGGCCACAAGCGTTGGAACTGGTGCTTTTGAGTGCCATGAACCAGAGCGAGCGGCCCGATGAAATCCTGATAGCCGATGATGGTTCTACCCAGGAGACAAAGGATTTGGTTGAGGAGTTCCAAAGGAAAATGACGGTGCCCGTCCGCCATTTCTGGCATGAGGACAAAGGTTTCAGAAAGGCCATAATATTGAACAAGGCCATTGCCGCCGCCCAAGGCCAGTATATCGTGCAGGTAGATGGCGACTGCATTATGCACCGGCATTTTGTACGGGACCACAAAGCGCTTGCGCGACCCGGGATGTATCTGTTCGGCAGCAGGGTAAATATCCAAAAGGAATATCTGCCCGAACTGTTTGCCTCGCAAAAAATAAAATTCGGCTTTTTTGATAAGGGCCTGAAAAAACGCACCCGCAACCTGCGCATTCCTCCCTTGGCCAGTCTTTACAAGGTTACTGATAAGGTCTCGCACAAAATGCGCGGGTGCAATGTCTCTTTTTGGCGGGAAGATGTGATTGCCGTAAACGGTTATAACGAAGAGTTTGAAGGCTGGGGTCGCGAGGATTCTGAACTGGTAATAAGGATGATGAACAACGGGGTTAAAGGCCGACGCTTACGGTATAGGGGAATTGTTTATCATATTTGGCATGAGGTAAAGGATCAAAGCCGTTTTGAGATCAACGACCGCCTGCAAGAAGCGGCCATAGCCAAGGGAAGTGTATGGTGCGAAGAGGGGATTGATAAATATTTATAACCCTGCTCAATCAATACGACGGTACAACAACCAAAGGTTTAAATACCGTTTAAACACCGAAAAGGCGTGTACATAGGCCAGAATATACCCTTCCTTGCCGTCAAGAATACCCAACCGGATAATGTATTGATGCCAAAACCGGTACCAAGGCCGGAAAAGAAAGTGATATAGATTGGGTTTTTTGCCTTTTTCATAAAGCATCTGGGCCTGAAGGCTGCTGTAATGGTGCAGCTTCCCGGTATAATGATCAAAAGATTGATAGGTATAGTGGGGTGAGGTATTTTTCAGTTTTGCCGTTTTCCCCCGAGCATCAATGGTTTCGTGCACCATATTGTCATTGTACCTACAGTATTGCCTATTGAAGAACCGGATCACATAATCGGTCTGGAAACCGCTGTACTTTATGCGTTTTCCCATAAAGTGATAATCGCGTTTTACAAAATAGCCAATGGCCTTGGGAGATCTGGCCACCTCCAGGATTTCCTGGGCCAAGGCTTGGGTCACTTCCTCATCCAGGTCAAAGAAGGTTACCCAATCGTGCGTGGCCTGGGCAATGGCAAAGTTTTTTTGGGCCGAAAAATTGTCGAAGGGCCGCTGGTGGACAATCACTTTATCGAAAGCCCGGGCGCGTTCAACAGTTTTATCGGTACTGAAGGAATCTACGATGATGATCTCATCGGCAAACCACAGGTTCTGAATATACCGGTCTATATTGTCGGCCTCATTGAGGGTAATGGCCAGGGCCGAAATTTTTATGGGCTTTTCCAAAAACGATTCGTAATTTGCGTAAAAGTACTAATTTTAAGAGTGAAAACTGAAACCAAGATGAGCCGACTTCCCATTTTAATGTACCACCATATAAATACCGAAACCAGTCGTGGGCTTACCATCTCGGCGGAAAAACTGGAACGGCAATTAAAGTACCTGAGCGACAATGGATACCAGACCCACCATTTTGCCGATTTGGCACAGATGAGCGCCTTGCCAAAAGGGGCCCACGCAGTGATTACTTTTGATGATGCTTATGTGAGCCAAATGGAGTTGGCAATTCCGCTCCTGCGGAAATATAACTTGAAGGCAACTATTTTTGTTCCGCTGGATTTTATTGGAAAGGTTGATGAATGGAACCGCGGCGCTTACCCTATTATGGATCTGGACCAACTGAAGTCCCTCGACCCCAAAATCATTGAGCTGGGGCATCATTCCTATTACCATAAAAGATTTGACGAGCTTTCCAATGCCGAAATTGAGGCCGATATGCGCCGAAGCCTTGAATATGTTTCGGAAAAGGGATTGAACTTCTCCCCTATCATCGCCTATCCCTACGGAAAATTCCCAAAAGAAAAAACAAGGAACGGAATTTTCAAGAAAATCCTTTCAAAAAACGGTATGGCATTTGGGCTGCGCATCGGCAACCGCATCAATATCTTTCCGTTTAAAGATCCTTTTGAAATACAGCGGTTGGACATTAAGGGCGAGTATTCCATGCTCAAGTTTAAACAAAAGCTCAAATTGGGAAAATTGTTTTAGGACGCGGCACCCCTTACCGCATCCCTCGGTGCAGGAGTATAAGTTTCACATAGCGCTCAAAAACCCCATAGGCATTTACCGTTGCTACGGCCAGACCGGGGATGCCATCGCGGAAACCGCCTTTCAGAATGTAGGAGCTAAAAAATCGGTAGCCCGGTTTAAAGAGCAATTGCGGCCAAGAGGTTTTTTTGCCCTTTTTATATAGTTGCTCTGCCTGAAACCAGGCGTAGGATTCCTTTTTCGCAATATAGTGGTCCAGGCCCTTGTAGGTAAAATGGAGCATATGGTTTTTCAGCTTTCCTATGCTGCCCTTGCAGTGCAGCTTTTCGTGAACTGCTCCTTCAAAATAGGCGCCTTCACGTTTCACCAGACGCAAAACGTTGTCACTGTGGTGATAGAGAAAGCGGTTCATATAAAAATGGGGGAAGTTTATCTTATAGCCTTCGTGTCTTGGGGCCTTGAGCGTTTCCAAAATTTCCAATTGCAGGGAGTGGGTCACCCGTTCATCGGCATCGAGAAAGAGTACCCAGTCACCGGTGGCCTCTTTTAGGGCAGCATTTTTTTGGTTTGAGAAGTTGTCGAATTTCCGTTGCAGAAATTTGGTGGCCTTCCTTTCCGCTATTTCTGGGGTTCTGTCTGTACTGAAGGAGTCTATTAC
>CAYSLM010000040.1:0-20436 GCA_964431895.1 uncultured Aequorivita sp. | reverse complement strand
AGCTGTTCGTCCAGGGCGGCCATCCCTTCATAGCCTTTTTGGTAAGCCGTTTTTATTTTTTCGTCCAAGGCGTCAAAGGCCGCTTTTACCTCGGGGGAACAGGGCAACTCCAGATCGGCATAGACGTATGACTTTTGCTTGTCCATCATTTCAATACGCTCATCGCCAAACTTAAAATGGTCCATCAACCATTGCGGAAAAACGGGCATTTTTTCGGTTGTGAGCGCCCCGGAGAGGAAACAGAAATGTGGGTCGAAAATTAAGTCTTCAAAAGGATTGTAAAGGGAAAGTGACATAGCAATTCGGCTTGGTAAATTTTGGTGCAAAGGTAAGGATAATAGCCTTTTTTCGATGGCCTATAAAACGAATTTCGATACGGGTATATTTAATGATCACCCTTGCATTTTCCGTTGTTTTTTAAAATAGCGTAACACAAGTAAAAAAACGACCACAAAATAGATGATGTACCTTAAAAAGTGGGCGATTACCACCCCTTCCACGCCATAAATGCCGGCGAGGTAATACGAAAGCCCGTAAAAAAGGGCGAGGGAAAGAATTTCAGAGAAAATAAAATTGCGCACCATCTTTTTGGCCAAAAATTGATAGCCCAGCACCAAGGCCGCCAAGCGCACAAAATCGCCCAAGAGTTGCCATTTAAAGAGCGGGGCCATGGCGTGAAAATCGGGATAGATGATCTGGATAACATAATCGCGCAAAAAGTAGATGAGCAGCATCCCCGCGCCAAAGAGCGGTAAGAGGGTTTTGTAGATATTCAGAAGCTCTGCCTTAAAATCGGTTTTGTTGTGGATACCCGCAAATTTGGGCAGTACGTACAGCGTAAAAATGGCGCTGGAAAACACCATATAGTTTTTCGAAATATTGGTCATAGCCGTCCAGATGCCCGCATCGTCCATGGTGATCCGGTTTTGGATCATCACACGGATATCAATCTCTACATAATTCAACAAAACCGTTGAAAAGAACGACATAAGCGAAAAGGCCAAAAGTCCCTTCGCCATTGGGATTTTGAACGATAATTTAGAAAACTGGACATACTCGCGAAGCACTTTCAAAAAGATAAAAAGCAGCACGCCCAGTTGCAGCGCCGGGGTTATGGCTATGGCGATCAAGGCGCCATCAAGGTTGTGCGTCAATAGCAGTACCACGGTAAGGGCGGCACTTATCACATAGCTGAAAAGATCAATGCTGGCAAGCCTTTTATACCGCGAAAGGCCATTGACTACGCCATTGAAAATGCGATACATACTGATGAAGGGCACCACGACCGCCAAAAGTTTGATCAAATACATATAATCTGCCGAATCAAAAATCGTGGTGCTTAATTGAGGCGCAAAAATGAACAGGAAAAGGAAGACCACAACAGAACCCAAAACGGTAAAGACGAAGGTGGTGGAAAACAGTTTCTGCAACTGTTCCTTGTCGTCCCGGTATTCGGCAACATATTTTACCACACCACTGAAAATACCCACGGAAGCAAATGAACTGAGCATTTCCTGCAAGTTGCGCAGCGAGCCTATTTTCGCGATCCCCGCCTCGCCCACGATTTCGGCCAACATCCGTTGGATAAACAGCGAAATGACTAAGCGCACCCCAATAACCCCCGCATTGAGGGAGGTCATCTTTAAAAGGAGGTTTTCGCGTATGGATTTTGGGATTTTCAATTAATACTTGTTTAAAACCGAGATCACCGTCTTTACTTCATCCTCTGTCATTACGGGGCTCATCGGCAGACTGATGATCTCGTTATGGATTTTTTCGGTATTTGGAAAACGTAAATTGGCGAACTCGGAAAGCGCTTTCTGCCGGTGCGGCGGAATGGGGTAATGGATCAAATGGCCAACGTTGTTTCGGTCCAAATAATCAATAAAGGCATTTCGGTTTTCTACCCGCACCACAAACAGATGGAAGACATGGTTTTGCGATCCGTCAAAATTTGGCAGGGTTATTTTGTCGTTTTTGATTTGCGAAAGGTATAACTTGGCCATGGCGCGGCGTCGTTCATTATCGGCATCGAGCGTGGGCAGTTTTACATTTAAAAAAGCCGCCTGCAGCTCATCCAATCGGGAATTGAACCCCACAAGTTCGTTTACATATTTGGTGGAAGTACCGTAATTCCGAAGTTTTGAAACGGTTGAGGCCAAGGCATCGTCATTCGTGGTTACCGCGCCCCCATCGCCCAAGGCACCGAGGTTTTTGGTTGGATAAAAACTGAAACCTGCCGCGTCGCCCAGATTTCCGGCCCTTATCCCGTTTGCGGCGTTTGCGCCGTGGGCCTGGGCGGCATCTTCAATAACAAGGAGATTATACGCTTTTGAAAGCTTTAAAATCTCTTCCATTGGCGAAAGCTGTCCGTAAAGGTGGACGGGCATAATGGCCTTGGTTTTTGGGGAAATGGAATTTTTAAGCGCTTCGAGATCGAAATTGTAGTTTTTCAAATCGGCTTCTACCAAAACAGCTTTTAAACCCGCCTGTTTGATGGCCAAAATCGTGGCGATGTAAGTGTTGGAGGTCACCAAAACCTCATCGTTTTCCTCTAATTTTCCCAAAATCTTATACCCTTCCAAAATCAATCGCAAAGCATCCAGACCGTTGCCCACGCCTATGCAATGCTTTGTGCCGCAATATCGGGCAAAATTGGCCTCAAAAAGTTTCACCTGATTTCCTAAAATATAATATCCAGACTCCAAAAACTGGTGGAAACTGTCTTGAAAATCCTTCTCAAAACGCTGGTTGATGGCTTTTAAATCCAAAAAGGGAATCATAGAAAAACGTCGTTTAAAAGTTGGTGGTTTTCGGTTCTTATTTCGTAAAAATCGTGGGCAATGCTACGGCCTCCAAAAGATTCTTTCCAGTGCAGCAAGCCCTTGTTTAGCTTGGTGCCCTGCACTTCATTACTGATGCCAAAATCGAAGTATTTTTTATGGGAAAATTCCTGCAATAGGTAATTGAAGAGAAAATCCAACCCACCTGTTTTCCGCCCTATTGCATTTGCCGAAATATATTGGCAGTGTGCCACCGTGGCCGTTTCAAAAACAGTGGTGCCGGCAACGATTTTCCCATCTTTATAAACACTGAACTGCTTTATATTTTTGGGAAACCGCGATCGCAGCAATTCAATTTCTTTTAGGGAATGTACGGGTTTTTGATCGTGCACTTGTGCTAGATTGGGTTCCAAAACTTCTTCCCAAAAAGGTTTAAAATTGGTCTCTTCCCTTATTTCCAATTTGTTCTTTTCTCCTTTTTTTATTCCGCGCAGCCGATTGGAGGAGGTTATTGTTAAAGGGTTTTCGGTATAAATACAACTTGTAAGGTCACGCCGTGTCAATGAAGCCTTTACGAGAAACAACAAATAATCAATCTCATCACTGGGCATTTGATGGTATATTTTGGGAAGCAATTTTAGCTTTAATACCGGAATTCCCTTTTCATTCAAATAGGCAAGTAGCTGTTTAAAAATCTGGAAAGTTTCCTCAAAAGTGATTTTCTTCCCTAAAACCAGGCCGCCGTAGCTCAGACCTTGGTGCGAGTGGACTTCATCCCCCACCGAATTGGCGGGCAGGACGGCGACCAATTTTTCCTTCTTAAAAACCAGCAGCGAATGGTCCTTAAACCTATGGGAATGGTAATCCATAAAATCGCGCTGGAAGAGAAAGGTGGCGTTTTTGGCGTTTTTCACAAAACCGTCCCACAGGGATTTTTGTGAAGGTTGGTAAATTTTTATTTGGTAAAGGTCTTCCAATGGTATGGTTTATTGGTTAGTTTGCAATCACTTTTCCGCTATCGTCAATCACGGGGCGCACCGATTTGGAAAAGGTGCCGTTCTGCAGGTTATAACTCGAATCGTCCTCCAAATATTTCAAATATTCGGGATTTTCGCTCAAAACGGAAAACAGGACGCGGAAAATATTTACGTTGCTTGTCAATTCGTCATCCATCCCTTCCCGTAGATGCCCGTTCCACTTCACGGCCGCCAGGGTGGAATAAATGGATTGGATTTGCTGCGGATCGTTGGTCGAGAACATTTCGGGATAACTGCCCAGCCCAACCCAGCCGCCATGATCGGCCAAGACGATGATGATGGCTTCCGGATCCTTTTCGGAAATATAATTTATCGTGGTCTGCAACCAGCCATTAACTTCCTTTATTTTCTCGATATAGGTGTCGCGTTCCGCTTCCTTGGAAGCCGCAAAGTGGATGTGGTGCGGCAGGAGTTTTTCAACAAAATAAAATCGGGGCCCAGTAAGTGAAACCGTGTCCATGGCCGCTTTTAAATCATCGAAAACTACTTTTTTTACATTGTTATCGTTACTGAAGTAAGGAATTTCATCTGGGTCGAGGTTGTAATAATCATATTTTTGCTCTGGGCGGTTTTGCTGAAAATATTCATCCTGTACAATAAAGAAATTTTTATAGCCATTGTTCCGCAAGGTGTTGATGGCAGCGTTGTTCCCGGCAATGATATCGCGCGCATTGGGCATATCGATGGAAGGAAAAAGCACCTCGCCAAATTGATGCTGCTTCATGGCAAACATGGACGAGTTGGAAGTGAGGCTCGCTGGATAATTGCTTCGGAAGTTGTCGTAAATCTTAAACCCGTGGTCCTGCAACCAACCGTAAAACGGATTGTTGAAATGGTACAGTTCGCCCTGCATCATTTCCCTTCCCACATAACCGTCGGGCTGGATCATGTAGATATTGGGTTTGCTCTTAAATTGGGCATTTTCAATGGTATCGGGCAGTTGGGCCCATTCCATCGTTCGCTGGTGCTCTACGATTTTTATGGCACAATTTACCGTGGGGATGATACTCATCAAAAGAACAAAAACGAGCAGTTTGGGGTAATGTTTGTGCAGTTTCCAAGCGGCCACAGCCGAAACGATCAACAGGCCCAGCAATAATTTCTTTTTTAGGGTGAGGTACATGGCCTGCGACATAAGCGTGGCCACCACCATAATTATTAGTATAAATATGATGTGCGCCTTATATTTCGCAAGAATTTTGAAGTTGGCAAACCCAAATTGGGCCAACCCAAAAACCACCAGCGGAATCCCGATAAAAAACAACGCAAAAAACCCCAAATGCTCCCAAGTGTTGATGGCCGAATAATTATTGGAAAAGTAAAATACCAAAGGGTACCAACCGCAGATCAAGGCGGTGACTATTGGGTTGAATTTGGGCTTGACAAGTTTTGGGGAGCGTTTGGCCATATTTTTTTTATTAAACTCTTTTGGCAATGACTGATACATTTGGATTGAAAACTATCGAAAAAACAGGTAATTCCAAGCCAGGAAAAAGGTTTTTGAAATAAACATGTAAAGCTAAAATTAATTTTTAGTTTTACAGTGTTTCAAATTATTTATAAAATAACCGGAGTTGTTGAATTATTCCTTTCAAAAATTTAAACGGACGCCCTTGCGGGTGCTACTGTCTGCAATCTATCTAGGGCTTTTTGTTTACTTTATGCTCCAGCCGCCCATTCATTCTCCCGATACTTTTACGTATTTCCGGCTCCATTTTATTAGGTTCCCGGCCTATGGGCTTTTTCTCCGTACGGTCGATTTGTTTTTTGGCAGTTATTACGATGTGGTGGTAGTGGGTATCCAGTTGGTCTTTGGGTTTGCGGCCTTGCACCTGCTGGCGCAAAATTGCAGGCAGTTGTTTTCTCTTCGGCTTTGGCAATATCTACTCCTACTTGCTGTGCTCACCTTTCCATTTTTCCCGCCATTATTCGTGGCCAATAACATTTGTACCGAAGGAATCGCCTACCCCTTGTATTTACTTTTGATTTCCTTTACCCTTGATTTTCTATTTCGGGAAGAGAAACGGAAGTTTTTCCTTTTGGGAATAATCTTCATCGGTCTTTGCCTAACCAGGGGTCAATTTATAGTGGTAAGCCCCATTTTGGCTGCTATACTTGTTTTGAGGGAACGCAAGGAAATTTTTAAAAAACCGATGATTTTCTATTTGGTCGGTTTTCTGCTTTTGCCGGTGCTTGTCCAATTGCTGGACCGAACCTACCATAAAGCGGTACACGGCTTTTTTGTTACCACTCCGTTTAGCTACTCCAATGCCATCACGCTTCCGCTTTTCGTATCACAAAAAGAAGATTATAAAGCACTGCCCACTGCAGACCAACAGCATCTTTTTGTACATACCCATAGGGTCCTGGATAGTCTTGGGCTGCTAAGCCGCGATATCGCAGGTGAACCGAAAGCCAAATACCAAGTATTCCACGACAACTTTCCCATTATCTGCAACAGGACCTTTCACGCTTATGGGGTAAATTATTTTGAAAAGAAGGTTGAAAAAATAGGTAAAAACGTGATTTTGGTGGAAGAATCTTCCAAGGCAATGCTTCCCGTTTTGGTGAAGAACAATTTTAGGGAGTACATCTCCATCTTTTGGCAGGGCGTGAGCCACGGGTTTGGCGGTTGGATCAACGCGGTGCTGGCTTTTTTAATTTTTCTATATAGCGCATTGCTCATCCTAAAAAAATGGACACGCGAAAATGCCACACTATTCCTGGCCACCACTCTCTTGGTTTCAAATGCCCTCATTGTGGGCTTTGCTTCCCACTCTATCATGCGGTATTTGTTTTATAATTATTTCTTTGCCGTGCTGATTGTATTGATTTTGTTAAGAAAATTATCCCTTCGATTATGGAAATAGAACTATCTATCGTGATGCCGTGCCTCAATGAAGCCGAAACGCTCGCAATATGTATTGAGAAAGCACAGGGTTTCCTCAGGGATGAAAACGTTTCGGGAGAAATCATCATTGCCGATAACGGCAGTACCGACAGCTCGCAACAGATTGCCGAAAAATTTGGGGCAATAGTGGTGCCCGTGGCCCAAAAAGGCTACGGCAGTGCCCTGCGAGGGGGTATAGAGGCGGCCAACGGCAAATATATTATAATGGGCGATGCCGATGACAGCTACGATTTCAGCCAACTGATGCCTTATCTGGTTATGCTTCGCCAAGGCAACGATCTGGTGATGGGCAACCGCTTTAAGGGAGGCATTAAAAAGGGGGCCATGCCATTTCTGCACCGCTTTCTGGGCAATCCGGTGCTGTCTTTTATTGGCAGGCTGTTTTTTAAAAGCAAGATTGGCGATTTTCACTGCGGCCTACGCGGGTTTAGCAAAAATGCCTACCAACTCATGGAGCTAAAAACCACCGGAATGGAATTTGCCAGCGAGATGATCGTAAAGGCTAGCCTAAAAAATCTAAAGATTGCCGAAGTGCCCACGGTGCTTTCACCCGATGGCCGGTCGCGGCCGCCGCACCTCAACACTTGGCGCGATGGGTGGCGGCACCTACGGTTTTTGTTGCTCTACAGCCCCAACTGGCTGTTTCTCGTTCCGGGTGCAGTGATGATGGTACTTGGGTTGATAGCCTCGACCGTTCTACTTGTGGGCCCCGTAAACATAGGCGGAATCAATTTTGACGTGCATACCCTACTCTACACCTCAGGCCTGGTGTTGATCGGGTTTCAGTTTATCCTTTTTTATGGCCTTACCAAGGTATTTACCGTTGAAAACGAACTCCTGCCCAAATCGAAAAAATACGACAGGCTGTTTCAATTCATAAACTTGGAAAAAGGGCTCGTGGCCGGCCTCATCTTGGTAATTGCGGGAATTGTCTTGAGCGCCATGGCCTATGCAGACTGGCAGGCGATGAGCTTTGGAAATATTGAGAGCACCTCAATCCTCCGGCGGGTCATTCCAGCGGTTACCCTGATGCTTTTGGGCGTACAGGTACTCTTGTTCAGTCTATTCTTCAGCGTTTTGGGGTTGAAGAAATAGCCGAAATTCCTTTCAGCCTTTTTTATTAAAAACGAGTTTCCCCTCACTATCCAGATATTCATATACGCCCTGGGGAGCGCCCTGATCAATGATCATATAACTTGCATCGGGTTGCAAATGGTCAAGAAATGAAGTGTTATCGCTTAAATAGGCCGTGAGAATCCGGAAGAGGTTGACCGAGCTCTTCAATTCCCCATCAAAGTCGGGGGCCTGCCCATTGGGCCAATGGATTGCCAAAATGGAACTAAAAATGGAGTTTACAAAATCAGGATTGGTATTCCTGGCCGAAGCCTCGCCGGTATGCGTCATTCCCACAAAACCGCCATGGTCTGCCATGATAACCACAAGTGCTTGCGGATCTTGGGCAAGAATTTTTTCCGTAATTTCGGTGAGTTTACCGTTGGCCTCCCTCAGGCTTGCCATATAATTTTCACGCTCTCCCGCCACCCCTTTTGAATCATCGGTTCTATTGGTAATATGCCCGGGATTGAAAAATTCAATAAAGAAAAAATTTGGCCCCTGCGGGTAGGTTTTTAAAAACTTCCCTAAAGGCGCTATCACATCATGCGGCTCGCCAAGGCCGGTAGTGACAAAACTTATTTCCTCAGGTGAAAAGTTGCAATGGTCGTAACCCAATTTGGGTCTGTTGGTCAAAAAATACGGTTGTTCGGAAAGGAAAAAGGTTCGGTAACCATTGTTTTTTAAGATGCGCAGCACACTGTTGTCTGATATAATTACTTTGCGCGCGTCAATAGTTTCCGTAAAGTCTGAACCCTGGTTGTAATAATGGTGCTTCATCATAAACACCGCACTATTGCTGGGCAGGGTTGAAGCGTAATTGCTTCGGAAGTTGGGATAGTCCTTGAAATCATTTTTCCGAAGATAACTTTCAAACCCAGAATTGTCAATTTGGTAAAAACCTTTTTTCAGTTCCGAAAAGTTAACATAGCCATCGGGCTGAATGTAGTAGATATTAGGTTTTTCCTTAAAAACGGCCTGCTCAATTTGGTCTGGCTGCAGCATCCATTCCTTGGAATAATTGAGCTGTTTAATGACCACAGGGGCAAGGGTGAAAATCCCGATAACGGCAAGGATGAGCTCAAAGACGAGGATTTTTACAAAAAACTTCCGAAGCAAAGCGGCGAGCAGGACCGCAATGCCAAAAACAATAAAGGTGCGAAGCCAACTGAAGCCGGCATAGAGGGCCACATTCAAGTATGAAAGAAAAAAGAAAAAGTTCAGGAAGGGCAAAACAAAAGGCCGCAAGCGGATGAACCACCGCAATCCGCAAATTTTATGGGAAATAGTAAAAACAACTACCGGGAACAGAAGGAAAACCATGGTAAAAAACACCAGGTGCCCCCAGGAATTGATCATCTTATAATTATTGGTATAATAAAACAACAGCGGATAGAGACCTGCCGCCACGCCCGCCAGCACGGGAAACCAATTGTTGCCGACCCCGAACTTGCCTTGGTTTTTTGCGGTTTTGGCCATATTATTTTTTCTTCAGAAAATAGAGGATGCGCTTGGTGCCGCTAATGGTTTGCTTCTTTACAATATCAAAATACTTAGAGTAGCCCTTTTCAAATTCAGCTTCGTTATAAAAATCGAAATGGTTGATAAATTCCCGCTTCCGCACCAAAAGCGATTGTGCCCAGGAATCATCGCGAGTAGGAAATTCAATGATGAGATTTTTGGAAAAGGAGGCAAAAAACGAGGCCGATTTTTCAAAAGGCACGTTGCCTGAAAGCGTGATATGGTGGATCAAGGCCAGGGCCATGGTCACATCGGGCGCGTATACGGCCAAACGCTCCATCAGCGAACTGCGCTCGGTATTGTTGAAGCCAATGCCCGGCGCGGGCTGCAGCACATCGCACACAAAGGGGAGCATATTGGTCTCCTTATTCTTCTGAAGCTGCTTGTAGTTATGGTCAACGGCATTGCTGTCAATGTCCGTTACAATTATGTGCGGCACCGCATCGATCACCGTTCGGGCAAAAGTACCGTCATTGCCGCCCACATCTATCAATTTTTGGGGTGACAGTGGTTTTATCCAATCTTTAACCAGCGATTTTTTTGCCTCAAAGGCCGCCTGGTCATAATTGGTCTTGTCGTAATAATCGCCCCATTCACTGGCTTCTTTCAGCGTTAGCCCTTTGATGTAGTCAAAAAGGCTCTCCAAGATATTTTCCTGTGCTTTTTTAGATAGGGTCGCAATCTTGGTCTCGGCCTTATAATCCTCGCTGTGCTTGCTTTCCATTTTGGCCAAAAGGTGGATATTGGGATACACCACCGAACTTAACTTGGTGCGTGTGGGAAGCAGGGACGAAATCAATTTCACTGGAATGCCGTCTATGTGCGTCTGCATCATCTTAAAAATTTCGGTGCCGTGGTATTTGGCCAAAACCAGCGGCCCGAAAAAGTGTGTGATGAATTGCTTGTAGGCGCGCCACGGCGTTCCTTCCTCATAAAAATCAAAGGAAAGGGTGTCTATAAAAATAGGCTTTCCGTTGTTAAATGTTATGTTGTATGCAGAGGCATCCTTTAAGATAAAGCCTTTGGAGAGGGCGTATTTCTGGATTTTCAGCGTGTGAAGCGCAGCGTGCCTGTATTGCTCAAAGCTCCACTCGTACGGATTGGTGATAAATGGGATTTCCTCGGGAGTAATGATTATTTTTTCCGATGAAACCGAAGTTTCCTCATGGGGAATGAGCAAGCCGTTGGAAATTAAGTTTTTGAAAAAACCACTCTCCTTCAGTTTGTTGTACTGTGGAAAATAAATGGGATTGATGGCCCTTCGCAAAGTATCGCCATCATAAAACATATAGCCCGAAGGGTCGCGAAAAGAAGCTTGGTGGGTGTTATTTTGCGTTGTCATGGGTCTCGGTGTCCTGCTCTTCAACATCAATTGAATCGTAGGCATCTTCCTCTTCTTTTACCAATCCGAAAAAAGATTTCACCTTATACATAACATTTTTTGAAAAAAGCAAAATGCCAGCCGCTGCCGCCACTACTGCCTGTACTATCATTGCTCCCAGCCCTGGATCGAAATAAAGAAAATGCATACCTTTTTGTTTATACTGTGTGCGCCTTTCGGCTACAAGGCTTCGATTTCGCTCAGCCACCACAAATTAACTAAAAATCGACGAGTTTATTCGGTTGATACTCGATAATATTTTTAAAAGAGATACTGAACCAAATGGTTTAAGACGCAGAACCATTTTTTAAGGAATGATTAAACAGCTTATAAATCGTACCTACTACGCTTAAAGTCTGGGTCCTTATATCTTATTCCGTTTGCGGTCTACTTCCTTTAGAAGAATTTTCCGAAGGCGCAGGTGGTTGGGGGTTACCTCAACATACTCGTCCTTTTGGATGTACTCCAGCGCTTCTTCCAAAGAAAATTTGATGGCGGGCACAATGCGCGTTTTATCATCGGCGCCCGCTGAACGCACGTTTGATAGTTTTTTGGTCTTGGTGATGTTCACCACCATATCATCCTGGCGGCTGTTCTCGCCAATAACCTGCCCCTCGTAAATTTCTTCGTTCGGGTTTACAAAAAAGCGGCCGCGCTCTTGCAGTTTGTCGATGGAGTATGGAATGGCCGTACCGGTTTCCATAGAGACCAGACTGCCGTTCTGTCTTTCGGGGATGCCACCTTTCATAGGCTGGTATTCCAAAAAACGGTGTGTCATGATGGCCTCTCCGGCAGTGGCGGTAAGCAGTTGGTTCCGCAAGCCGATGATACCGCGCGAAGGGATGATGAACTTGCACACCATACGGTCGCCCTTGCCTTCCATGCTTGTCATTTCGCCCTTGCGGATGGTTACCATATTGATGGCCGTACCGCTAACCTCTTCTGGCAGATCGATGGTCATTTCCTCGACCGGCTCACACTTCACGCCGTCAATTTCCTTGATGATTACCTGCGGTTGCCCAATCTGGAGCTCATAGCCTTCACGGCGCATGGTTTCAATCAAGACCGAAAGGTGCAAAACCCCACGGCCAAAGACCATAAACTTATCGGCACTGTCCGTTGGTTGCATCCTCAAGGCAAGGTTTTTCTCCAGTTCCTTTTCCAGACGCTCCTTGATGTGGCGGGAAGTAACGAATTTTCCATCCTTTCCAAAAAATGGCGAATCGTTGATGGTGAAAAGCATACTCATAGTGGGCTCATCAATGGCGATGGTTTTCAGTGCTTCGGGGTTTTCGGCATCGGCAACGGTGTCGCCAATTTCAAAACCTTCCAAGCCAACAAGGGCGCAGATATCGCCTGCTTGAACCTCCGCAACCTTTTTACGGCCCAGGCCTTCAAAAGTGTGCAGTTCCTTTATTTTCGATTTTAGTTTGGAGCCATCGCGTTTTACCAAAGTAACCTGCATGCCTTCCTTCAAAACGCCGCGTTGCAGCCGGCCAATGGCAATCCGGCCGGTAAAGGAAGAATAGTCCAACGAGGTTATCAACATCTGCAGGGTGCCCTCCTCCACTTGGGGCGAAGGAACGTGCTCCAAAACCATGTCGAGCAGCGGCTCGATGTTTTCCGTCTTGTTTTTCCAGTCTTCGCTCATCCAGTTCTGTTTGGCCGAACCGTAAACGGTGGGGAAGTCGAGCTGCCACTCCTCGGCGCCCAATTCAAACATCAAATCAAAAACGGCCTCGTGTACCTCATCGGGGGTACAGTTCTCCTTATCTACCTTATTAATGACCACACATGGCTTCAAGCCAAGCGAAATGGCCTTCTGCAGCACAAAACGGGTCTGGGGCATGGGGCCCTCAAAGGCATCAACCAGCAGCAGAACGCCATCGGCCATGTTGAGTACACGCTCCACTTCGCCACCAAAATCGGCGTGGCCGGGAGTGTCGATAATATTTATCTTGGTGTCCTTATATACTACTGAAACGTTTTTGGAGGTAATGGTAATGCCGCGCTCGCGTTCCAGATCGTTGTTGTCAAGGATAAGCTCGCCCGAATTTTCGTTTTCACGAAAGAGACTGCAGTGGTGCATAATCTTATCTACCAAGGTAGTCTTTCCGTGGTCAACGTGGGCAATGATGGCGATGTTTTTGATTTTCATAAAACTCCCTATTTTTTTGGAGGGTGCAAAAGTAGTGTTTCTTCGGCAAACAGAGACACAACACTCCATTTATTTTTTGGGGAATTTTTTCCGAATCGATTGAAAATGAAGTATCTTTAACACAAACCCAAATCGCTTATGAAATTAAAACTACTTACCTCAGCAGCTTGCTTAGCCTCTTTTCTTGCTTTCGGCCAATTCGGCCCGCAACAGATTATTTCAACAGAGACTGAAAAGCCTTATCTGTCACTGCCCGTTGATATTGATAACGATGGCTTTTTGGATATTTTAACTGCATCGGGCCAATCTTTTGAAATGAGCTGGTACAAAAACCTTGACGGCCAAGGAGATTTTGGTCCTGAAACCATAATCAACACCACTCCGGTATATTATCTTTCCGTTGACTTTACAGATATTGATGGCGATGGCGATAAGGATATTTTATACCTCAGCAACAATCCAAGTTATGTTGCATATCTTGAAAACCTAGATGGCGCCGGAAATTTTGGACCTGAGCAAATTATTAATATACAGGATTTTATAACACAAGTAATTCCCACAGAT
The DNA here is from genome assembly GCA_964431895.1 of uncultured Aequorivita sp. Taxonomy (GTDB): domain Bacteria; phylum Bacteroidota; class Bacteroidia; order Flavobacteriales; family Flavobacteriaceae; genus Aequorivita. The sequence goes on along the minus strand of CAYSLM010000040.1, from coordinate 6,968 downwards.
TTTGATAATGATAACGACTTGGATTTAGTGGCTATTATTAGCAATACAATGTCCAGTAAAATCGTCTGGTATGAAAACCTGGACGGAAATGGAAATTTTGGTTCAGAAAACGTTTTATCGACCAACCCGGATGAATTTAGGGAAATGATTTTGGCAGATATTGATTCAGATGGGCTTTTGGACATTATGGCCATTGAATTTGTTTACGCCCAAGGAAAAATATTTTGGTACAAAAATATGGGAAATGGTACGGTGGGGCCCATGCAGATTATTTACCAATTCAATTGGGTTTCGGGAGGCACCAATATCGTATATTTTGAATATGCCGATATCAATACCGATGGCAAAAAGGATATTGTTTTTACCTGGGTGGATGACAATGCCAACTCCGGTACAGATTGGCTTGAGAACCTTGACAATTCCGGCAATTTTGGCCCCTTGCAATTTTTATCCAATGATTGGGGTCAATATAAATTCCACGATTTTGATAATGACGGCGACAATGATATGTTGTTGTGGTTTTATCAAGTTGACAGAATCTCTTGGAGAAAAAATGAGGACGGCCTCGGCTCCTTTGGCGCATTACAGACCGTTACTACCGAAGTGGAGTTTCCGAGAGACGCAGCCGCCACAGACCTCAACGGCGATGGCTGGCTTGATGTTGTTTCCGCTTCCGTGGCTGACAATAAGCTGGCCTGGTACGAAAACCGGACGCTTGGCATTTCAGAATACGGGGCTAATGCCGTAACCGTCTATCCAAACCCGACCAAGGGCATTGTCTTTCTCAATTCACAAAAACCGATCGCCAAAATCACCGTTTATTCCACATTGGGACAGCGCATCCATACCGCTTTTGAAAATGGCGGAATCGACCTCTCAAGCCTTCCGGCAGGGATTTACTGCTTGCAGATTGAAGATGAAACCGGAAATAGCCAAACGCATAAAATTGTTAAAGTGTAATTTCTGCAAATTCCTGGGAAGGTTTTCCCAGCGGGACGAAAGATGCTTTTAACTACCTTTGCTTTAAAATAAGCCTTTACGATGCAACTGAACAAAATTCCAAGAATAAAACACACGGGTTCCAACAACTTCTTCCTCCTTGCCGGGCCCTGCGCCATTGAGGGCGAGGAAATGGCCATGCGCATTGCCGAAAAGATTGTAAAAATAACCGACAAGCTGGAAATCCCCTATGTTTTCAAGGGAAGTTTCAAAAAAGCCAACCGAAGCCGTATCGATAGTTTTACCGGCATAGGTGATGAAAAAGCTTTGAAAATACTTCAAAATGTTTCCGAAACCTTTGATATTCCAACCGTTACCGATATTCACGAAGTAAGCGATGCGGCAATGGCCGCAGAATACGTGGATGTTTTACAGATACCAGCATTCTTGGTACGTCAAACCGATTTGGTAGTCGCCGCCGCGGAAACCGGAAAAGTGGTGAACCTTAAAAAGGGTCAATTTATGAGCCCAGAAAGTATGAAACACGCGGTGACCAAAGTAACTGATAGCCAGAACGAGCAGGTCATGATTACCGATCGCGGTACCATGTTCGGCTACCAGGATATGATCGTGGATTTTCGGGGAATTCCCACGATGAGGCAATATGCCCCCGTGGTTTTGGACGTTACCCACAGCCTGCAACAGCCCAACCAGAGTGCGGGCGTAACCGGTGGCCGGCCCGAGATGATCTCGACCATTGCCCGGGCGGGTATTGCCACGGGAGCAGACGGAATATTTATAGAAACCCACTTTGACCCCGCAAATGCCAAGAGCGATGGTGCCAATATGCTGGATTTAAACCTGTTGGAAAAACTGTTGACAGACCTTGTGGCCATCCGTAAAACGGTAAACCAATTGTAAAAATCCTAAAGAATACAAATTAAAAGCGCCCTGCCAGTTTCTTGTTGGCAGGGCGCTTTGGCTAAAACAAAAATCCATATAAAAGAACTGTTTGTTTTCTTAAAAAAAAAAAGCTGTTCCCAAAATGGGGAACAGCCTTTAACCTCAATACTTATAAAACTCCCCAATTAAATAAGTATTCAAATATCGTGGAAAAACACAAGCCAATCAAGAGGGAAACCCCCCAAATGAAGCGGGGATTTTTCCTGTAAACCTATGTACTGCAAACAAATAAGCCGCTCCTTCTTAAGAAACGGCTTATACATATGGCGTCATTAACTCCCCAATTAATTAGCTTTGTAAAAATGCAAAAAGCCAAAAAGTGATACAAGGGGAAAAAGCCTGTTTTTTAATAAGGGTTTTTCCTCTTTTTTCACACAACTTTCCACACATTCCCCAGAAAATAGTATTTTAACCCAAAATAAAATCACAACCGTTTCACGTTTCGTCAAAATATTTTATTTTGCGAAACCATCTACACGCCCCTAATGTTTTTTCGCACACTTTTTATTCTTTATCTCATATCCCATTGCTCGGGCACGGTTGCTCAGGAAAGACGTTCGGCAAAATTTGGGGAACCCACCGAAGCTGAGCTTGCCTTAAAGGTATATGATAAAGACACCACCGCTTCGGCCGTGGTTCTATTTGAAAAAGGGACGTCTTATTTTGAGACAGTGGGCGACTATATCAGGCTCATCAAAACGGTTTACCGCAAGGTAAAGATCTTCGATTCCAAAAATTTTGACGGGGCTACGGTTGAAATTCCTTTAATGACCTCAAATGGCAGCGCCGAAAAGGTTACCCGCTACAATGCCCTTACCCACAATGGGCCCATAAAAACCTATGTAGCGGCAGATGCTATTTTCAATACCCGAAAGCCAGGTGTGGGGAAAGTTTGCCGCATCGTTTTTCCCAATGTGCAGGACGGAAGCATAATTGAGTATTGGTACAAGATTGAATCGCCGTTTTTCTTCAATTTGAATGGATGGGAGTTCCAAGGGGAGTTGCCCAGGATCTACAGTGAATATATAAGCGCAATTCCCGCAAACTTCAAATATAAAAGTTTGAAGTATGGCGAACATCCCTTTTACTTCCAATCTGCGGAAATTGAGCGCGATTGCTTTAGGCCTGCCGAGCACTATTCGCTAGCAGATTGCGAGACATCCATCTATACCATGACAGATGTACCGGCCTTCCAGAAGGAAGCCTACATGCTTTCCGCGCGTAATTATTTAAACCGGATTGAATACGAACCGGTCCAGTTTATTGATTCATTTGGAGAGAAAACCGAATTTTCCAATTCTTGGGAAGAAGTAGATAAGTTTTTTAAAAAAGATGACAATCTGGGAAAACAATTGAGGAAGTCAAATTACTTCAAAAGGCGCCTTCCAGATTCCATCTTCTCGGTGCAAGAACCGCTCGCCAAGGCCAAGGCAATCTATTCGTTTATCCAGAGCCATTATACCTGGGATGGCCGTTGGTACAATTCGCAGACAAGGGTAAAAGACGCCTTTGCCCAAAAAACGGGCAGTGTGGCCCAGATCAATCTCTCGCTTATCAACGCCCTAAATGCAGTGGGGCTAGACGCCAACCTGGTCCTTCTCTCCACCAGGGAGCATGGTTTGGCGCCCGAAGATTATCCCGTTTTGACCAAATTCAACTATACTATTGCCTTCTTAAAAATTGATGGCCAAGGCTATTTCCTCGATGCTACAGACCGGCAGGCTTCCTTTGGAATCATTCCCTATCGCGCGCTGAATATGCAGGGTCGGGTCATGGATTTTAAAAACGGCAGTTACTGGGAACCTTTGGAACCTTCCAGGAAAAACATCCATTACGTCAATGCCGACCTTACCGTTACCGATACCGGTGATTTTACAGGCAGGGTACATCACGACAATTATGGATATATCGGCTTGGCCAAACGAAACTCGATTGAGGAATCAACACTTTCTGAATACATGACCCACTATGAGAATGACATGGCTGGCAGGGAGATAACTGATCTGAAAGTAGGGAATGTCGAAAAAATTGACCTGCCCCTTTCGGAAGATTATCAAATTACCTTAACCCCTGAAAAAGTGGGCACCAAGGTAATTCTGCAGCCTTTCTTTTACAAGACTTATATTTCAGAAAATCCATTCACCCTGGAGTCACGTAATTATCCCATAGATTTTGGGTTTCCTTTTACCAACACCTATCTGGTGGGTATTGACCTGAAGGATGTTTATTCCATAGAACAAATCCCTACCAGTAGAACCATGCAGCTCCCCAACAACAATGGGGAGTGTTCCATAAGCTATAGCGTTGAAAATTCCAAGATCCAGATCCGCTTCAATTTGAAGTTAAATTCCTATCGTTTTGTGCCCGAGGCCCAACCTACCCTGAAAGAATTCTTCAGCACAGCCATCAACATGCTGAAGGCCGAGCCAATTATTTTAAAAAAATCAAAGAAATGAAAATCACCACTATCCTTCCTTTTCTTTTTTGTCTATTTATAAGCTTTGCCAATGCCCAAAAAAATCCAGGGGCCACTTTTGGGGAGCCGAGCCAGGGCGAGTTTTTGTTGGAAGCGTATCCCCCAAATCCCGATGCCCCGGGGGTGATTCTCTATGAAAGAGGAAACTTTACCGTTGATGCGGCCGACGGCTATATACGGCTTATCAAGGAAGTGCACAGGAAGATAAAGATTTTTGACGCCAAGAATTTTGACTACTCAAGTTTTGAGATTCCATATTACCACACTACCGAGGTAAGCGAAAATATCAAGAACTTTCAAGCCATCACCCATAACGGAAATAGAAAGGCCTATGTAGGGAAGAATGCGATTTTCCACACCGAGGAAGACAAAAATCATTCAACCATGAGGTTTACCTTCCCCGATGTACAGGACGGCAGTATTCTGGAATATACCTATAGACTGGAAACGCCTTATATGTTGCGCCTGGGAGGCTGGCAGTTTATGCACCCATTGCCTACCCTCTACTCCGAACTGCATACCGAAATACCCGGCAATTATAGGTACAACAGAACACTTTATGGCAGCCGAAAATTAAATAGCGAGCATGCCGAGATTCTCAAGAGCTGCTTTCATTTACCGGGTTTTAAGGTGCCCGGCGATTGCGAGTCTGCCACTTACGTCATGAAAAATGTTCCTGCCTTTGAGGAGGAAAATTATATGCTCTCCAAACACAATTATATTTCGACCCTCAAATTTGAGCTCCGCGATATTGTGCAAATTGATGAAAGCCGTGAATTTTTTGCCAAAACCTGGGATGATGTGGACCACTACTTTAAAACCGATAAAGACCTGGGGAGGCAATTGAAATATACCAATTTCTTCAAGGACCAACTCCCGCAAGAAATTGAGACCATTTCCAACAAACTGGAGCGTGCCAAGGCCATCTATTATTACATTCAGGACCAAATGTTCTGGAACAAGCAATTTCGGATATTTGACGACGTGCGCGTAAAGGAGGCCTTTGAGCGAAAATCCGGAAACAGCTCCGAGATCAATTTGGCACTTATCAATGCTCTGGAAGCAGCCGGTCTCGAGGCCAAGATTATGCTTATCGCCACACGCGACAAGGCCATGCCTACCAAACAATACCCCGTGCTTACCGACTTTAATTACGCCTTGGCAGTTCTCACGGTTGACGGCAAAAAATATCTTCTCGACGCTACCGAAAAATACACCCCATTTGGTGTACTCCCCTTCCGTGACCTTAATTTGGAAGGAAGAGTGTTGGATTTTAAAAATGGGAGCTATTGGGAGCCCATCAGCCCAATTGCACAAAATGTACACTATTTAAATCTCCAGCTCCATGCCGATGAAAATGGTATTTTTAAGGGTACGGCACAAGAAATTTCCTCAGGATATATTGGGGCCAAAAAGAGAAAAACTTACCTCAACCTAAATACCGAGGACCAAGTGAAGAAGAAGCAAGAACAGAACGAGCACTTGGAAGTAAGTCAATACAATATTGAAAACCAAAAAGATCTTGAGCAGCCTTTTAAAGAAAGTTTCTCTTTTGAATATTTTAACCAGCAGGTAGCGCAATCATTGTATCTTAATCCTTTTATTACGGCTACTTACTTTTCCGAAAACCCTTTTACCGCGCCAGACCGCAAATACCCTATCGACTTTGGTTTTCCCATCAACAACAATTATTTGGTTTCGATAGACCTGGGCGATCAATACGAAATAATCAGCCTGCCCGAGAACAAACTGCTCAGGCTGCCCGAAAACGACGGGTCGCTTTCGGTAGTTTATAGCGTTTCAGGAAATAAGGTGAATATCAGATTGGCCCTTAAACTGAACAGGACCCATTTTCCGGCGGAGGCCTATAAATCATTGCAAGAATTTTTTATAACCCTCATGCAAATCCAGAACGAGTCCCCCATCAAGCTGAAAAAAATATAGAAAGGCTAAACCTTTCTATTTTTTTCCTGGATACGCCTTATGATGGCAGTGGCCGTGCGTCTGGGCACCAAGCGTGGCAAACTTGAAAGAAATTTGTTGATATTTCCGGGAATGGCGACGGTGGTTCCTTTTTTCATGGCCGCATAGCCGTATTTGGCCACGGCCTTAGGACAGCCCATATTAAACTTAATTCTATTTTCAGAAATGCTGCCACCATTTGAAACCACCTTCTGGAAGCAGGTCTTCGTTTGGCCGGGACATAAACAGGTAACCGTGACCCCCGTACCTTTAAGCTCATTGGCAATTGCTTCGGAAAAAGAAAGTATATATGCCTTTGTAGCATAATATAAAGACATTAAAGGCCCTGGCTGAAAGGCCGCCAATGACGACATGTTTAAAATTTTGCCCTCGCCCCGGGCAACCATATCTTTTAGTATCAATTTGGTAAGGTGCGTCGTGGTGAGTACATGAAGGTTTAGCATTTCATATTCCCGTTGCCAATCGGTATCGCAAAAACTGCCGAATATTCCAAACCCCGCATTATTGACCAGAATATGGATTTGCTTATCGGCTACAGCTACATAAACTTCATTGGCCACATTTCCGACGCTTAAATCTTTCTTGATAGTCTCTACCCAAACCGCAA
>CAYSLM010000039.1:0-20750 GCA_964431895.1 uncultured Aequorivita sp. | reverse complement strand
ATGCCGATAAAAACGCCAAGATGGTGAGCAGGGAATACGGCTGGAACCACGGTATGGGCGAAGTGGTTACGTCCCTTTCAGAGGCAGGCCTTCAAGTTGAATTTCTCAAAGAACACGACGCTTCTCCTTATGATGTTTTTCCGGGATTGGTAAAAAATGAGGAAGGGATGTTTGAGCTTTCAAACAAAATGTACCCGTTGGTTTTTGAGGTAAAGGCAAAAAAGATTCCATAGTGGAATTGATGCAAACTTTGTTTCATGGATTAAAACCCTCAGTGGTCCAGATCTTTTTTCAAAAGCTCTGGAAACTTTGCCTTAAATTTATTTATCCTTGGAATGGAAACATTCTGGATGTACGGATTGTCTGGATTGTTTCGTTCGTAATTTTGGTGATATGCCTCGGCCTTCCAGAATTTTTGGAAAGGCAAGACCTGGGCTGCAACCTTATCGCCGCCCAGCTGTTGGTTTAATGCCGCAATTTTTTCATCGATGATTTTCTTTTCTTCTTCATTTTGATAAAAGACAATGGATCGATAGGACCTGCCGTGGTCTGGACCCTGACCGTTGATCTGGGTTATGTTTTGCGAACCGAAATACACATCTACCAACTGGTCAAAGCTTATAGTTTCGGGATCATAGATAACCTCGACTGCCTCGGCATGGTCGCCGTGGTTTTGATAGGTAGGATTTTGGGCGGTGCCTCCGCTGTAGCCCGAAATGGCTTCCTTTACTCCTTTTACGCTCTCATAAATAGCCTCTACGCACCAAAAGCATCCGCTGGCAAAATATGCCTTTTTCAATCCGTTTTGGGCAGTGGTTTGAACGGGCTCCTGCTCTTTTTGGGCCAAGGCTTCCTGTTGCCTATTCTGCTCGTTTGAAGGCTTACAGGCACCTGCAAATGCCAGCCAGAAGATGGTAAATGCAACCGTAATGGTATTTTTCATGGCTTCTTTTTATCGTTTTAAATCGATTGTAAACATGGCCAAAAAGGTACAAAAAAAGCCTTCCAATTATGTGAAGGCTTTGTTATAAATAGGTTGTGTTTTTCCTTTATTTAAGCTTGGCAAACATGGCTTCCATCTTTTCGCGTTCTTCTTTGGCGAGATCTGGATCTACCAAAATTCGGCCGCTGTGCTCGTCGGTAATAATCTTTTTGCGACCGGCGATTTCCATCTGCACCTGTGGCGGGATGGTGAAGAAGGAACCGCCCGATGCCCCGCGTTCAACCGGCACTATGGCCAGGCCATTTTTCACATTGCTGCGTATCCTTTTGTAGGCTTTTATAAGCCGTGGTTCAATTTGGGCCTCAAATTTTTCGGATTCCTTGATGAGGGTTTCTTCCTCCTTTTGGGTTTCTTTGAGTATTTCATCAAGTTCCCCTTGTTTGTGCTTTAGGTGCTCGGTGCGCTGCTCATAGCGGGCCTTGGTCTCCTCAATCACCTCGTTTTTCTGCTCTATTTGGGCACGGTACTCCTTAATGTTTTTTTCGGCCAATTGTATTTCCAGTTCCTGGAATTCAATTTCCTTGCTCAGGCTATTGTACTCCCTATTGTTGCGCACATTGTCCTGCTGTTCAGCATATTTTTTTATTAGTGCTTTTGACTCTTCAATGCTGTTCTTTTTTTCCTTGATCTGCTCTTCAATCAGTTCCAGATCGGCCTGCAGTTTTTCGAGTCGTTTGTTCATTCCTGCTACTTCGTCCTCAAGATCTTCTACTTCCAGGGGAAGCTCGCCGCGTACACTTCTTATTTCGTCAATTCGGGAATCGATGAGTTGAAGGTCATACAGGGCTCTTAATTTCTCTTCAACGGTAACTTCGGTTTTTGTTGCCATAGATTATAAATAGCTAATAGGATTGGTGTTTGTTTTTGATAAAACGATCCTGCCTTTTGGCAGGGAGGGTGCAAAATTAGCAATTTTTTTCGTAAGGAAAGCATGTAAAAGTTCTTTTGTGTATTGTTCGCTTTCATAATGGCCTATGTCCGCCAAAAGAATGGATTTTTCGGCCTTAAAAAAATCATGATACTTAAAATCTGCCGAGACAAAAGCGTGGGCCCCAGCTTTTTTTGCGGCCCCAATGGCAAAACTGCCGCTACCCCCCAACACGGCAACTTTGGTAATGGGCTTTTGCAGAAGTGGTGAATGCCGAACGCAGGCGGTGTTCATAGTTTTCTTTAAGAAATGGAGAAAATCGCTTTCGTTCATTGGCCGCTCCAGTTCCCCCAGCATTCCCATTCCCAAATGCTGGTTTTCGTTTTCAAGGGTGGTAATTTCATAAGCTATTTCCTCATACGGATGGGCCTCAAACAAGGCCTTGAGTACGGCGCCCTGCCTATGCCGTGCGAAGGTGATTCCTATTTGGGTTTCCGCTTCAAAATGTGTTTCCCCCTTTTTTCCGACCACGGGACTGGAGTCGGCATTGCCTTTAAAGCTGCCGGTGCCCTCGATGTTGAAGCTGCAGTTTGAATAATTGCCAATATCGCCTGCACCGGCCTTAAAAAGTGCATTTCTTACTTTGGCTGCCTCATTTTGCGGAACAAAGGTGATCAGTTTTTTGATGGAAGCTTTCTGCGGGATGAGAATCTTTCGGTTTTTCAGCCCTAGCTTTTCGCAGATCTTGGCGTTTACGCCATTCCAAGAATTGTCGAGGGCGGTATGGCTCGCAAAAATTGCGATATCATGCTTAATGGCTTTTTGCACCACCCGTTCAACGTAGGTTTTGCCGGTGATTTTCTTTAATCCGGAAAAAACAATGGGATGGAAGCTGATGATGAGGTTGCAATTTTTTTTAATGGCTTCGTCCACCACTTCTTCCAAAGTATCCAAAGTGACCAATATCCCCGAAACTTCTTGGTCGGCATGGCCCACCAGCAGCCCGGTATTGTCAAAATCTTCGGTATATGCCAGGGGCGATAGCTCTTCCAGCATATTTATTACTTCCTTTACCTTCATAATTTTCAGTTTGGGTAAAGATACAGGTTTGCGCGATTTTTGCGGCGGGCTTATTTTATTAAAAATGATTCGCAATTTCCGTGGAATTAGTACTTTCGTTCCAATGAAGCTGCTCCGCAAACTACTTTTCCCCTTCGCCCTATTGTACGGCGGTATCACGGCTTTGCGCAATGGGCTGTACAATAATGGATTTTTGAAAAGCAAGGCTTTTGACCTGCCGGTAATTTGTGTGGGAAACCTCTCTACCGGCGGAACTGGAAAAACTCCCATGATTGAATTGCTGGTTTCCTATTTGAAGGTAAAGTACGGTGTGGCCGTCCTGAGCCGTGGTTACAAACGAAAAACCTCCGGCTTTTTAGAGGTTTTGCCCACGAGTAGCGTAGCGGCTGTGGGGGACGAGCCGCTTCAGTTTAAAACCAAATTCCCCGACGTAACGGTGGCCGTCTGCGAGGACAGGAAAACGGGTATAGAAAAGCTGCGGAAAAAGGCTGATATAATTCTCCTTGACGACGCCTTCCAACATAGAAAGGTAAAGCCTTCCTTCAATATTTTGCTCACTACCTATGGAAATTTGTACGTGAACGATTGGCTGCTTCCTGCCGGAAATCTTAGAGAGCCCAGGGAGGGCGCAAGACGGGCAGACATTATTGTCGTTACCAAATGCCCGGCCAGTCTTTCTGCCCGTGATATGGAACAAATAAGAAAACGGCTGCATCCCCAACCTTATCAGGAAGTATATTTTTCAAAAATAGCCTATGCCCCGGAAATTAGAAACCAATCGGAAGCAAAGCCCTTATCATTTCTCAAGGGACGCAAATTCCTTTTGGTAAGCGGGATAGCAAACCCCAAACCTCTGGTTGGGTTTTTGAAGGATCAAAATTTGGAATTTGGGATAAAGTCCTTTGGCGACCACCATAATTTCTCAACCGCGGAAAAAGAAAACCTTAAAAAACATAAGCTGATCCTCACCACCGAAAAAGATTTTATGCGCCTGCAGGATATTTCAAGAGAAGTGGAGTTGTATTACCTGCCCATTGGCACCCAATTCTTGGCGGGGGGCGAAGTTGCTTTCAAACAGCAAATCTTGGCCGAAGCGGCAACTTCCCACGCCTAACTTACCTTAAAATGGTGGCCGGTAAGCACCCGGTTTATTTTTTTGAAGAAATCATCGGCATTAAATGGCTTTGGGATAAACTCGTTAAAACCTGCCTTATAAAATTCTTCCAGGTTTTCCTCTATGGTTATGGCCGTAAGGGCGATAATGGGTACCGTTTTGTTGAATTCCCTGATCATTTTGGTGGCCTCAATCCCGCTTATTCCTGGCATATGGATGTCCATTAGGATTACGTCAAAATGTTCTTCCCGCGCTTTTTTAACGGCATCGGTACCATTGTCAATGACGGTACAGGTCATTTTTTTCTTATCGAGGATTTTCTTGGTGATCATTTGGTTGATCTTGTTGTCTTCAACAATAAGCACCGATTTGTTTTGGAAGATATCGTTTTCAACTACCACCTCAATATCGTTGATTTCGGGTTGTACGGGAACCTCCTCCCCAATCTCATAACGAATGTTGAACCAAAATTTTGAGCCTTCACCCAGTTTACTTTCCAGGAATATTTTACTGCCCATCAACTCCAAAAGGTTTTTAACAATGGATAGGCCAAGGCCGGTACCGCCGTATTTTCGGTTTATTTGCAACGAGCCTTGGGAAAAGGATTCAAAAATGGTTTTCTGTTTTTTCTTCGAGATTCCGTCGCCGGTATCTTCTACCTCAAAACGCACGAGTACTTTTTTCTTATCTCTTTCCACATTCTGTACCCGTATCCAGATATCGCCATTTTCCGTAAACTTGATGGAATTGCTGATAAGGTTGATGAGGATCTGTGATATTTTCAGCGAATCGCCGATTACCTCATTTGGAAGGGTGGGGTCATATTCATAATGAAGCGTGTTGTTTTTGGCCTCGGCAGATTTTTTAAGGGCAATGAGCACGCCATCAATACGCTTCTTTAGCAGAAAGGGTACTTTCTCTATCTCAACCTTGTTGGCCTCGAGCTTGTTGAGATCCAATATATTGTTGATGAGCGAAAGAAGATATTCCCCCGAAAACTTTAGTGAATTGAGATGCTCCCTTTGCTCAGGCTTGGGGTCTTCCTCCAGAAGAAGGTGGGTAAGCCCCGTAACCGTGTACATTGGGGTGCGCAGCTCGTGGGTGATGGTAGAGAGGAACTGGGCCTTGGCCCGCGAGGCACGCTCGGCGTTTTCCTTGGCTTCCTGCAACTCGGTGTTTTTGTCCTTCAGCAGCTCATTTGCCTTGGCCCTCAGATTGTTGTTTTTATAAAGTGAAAGGGTCAATAACGAGAGAATCAAGATAAGCGCAATACTGAGCCAGCCCGTAAGCTTGCCGAAGAAGAGTGATTTTTCCTGCTTGCTCAAATCGTTCTGCTGACTGGCAATGGTCTCTTTTAGATCGCTGATGGCAGACTCTGCCTGTATGCCCTGCTCAATGGCCTTTAAATGGATCTGTTTGAGTGAATCTTTCAAGAGGAGATAATTTTTCAATTCCTCCTCAGCAAGCTGGGTATGTTTTTCGGCAATGAGCAACTGGGAGTTTATTCGGTGCACCTCGACCAAAATTTTTGAGAATCCGTGAGTACGGGCACTGGTCAAGACTTCATTTATTAAGCTCTTTGCCTCCGAAAGGGCATTTGGGTAAGTAGAGGAATCAATAAGGGTAAGGGCATCTGCCAGATAGGCTTTGGCCATGGTTTCGTGGTATAGCAATCCCTCTTCCTGGTATCTGTGGATGGCCTTCTTAAGCTGTTCTACCGCCTTGCCGTATTGGCCCGTTCTAAGAGCCAACAGACCATAGCCGTACACATAATCTACCTTGTTTTCGGAGGAGTCGAGTTCTGCATAGATGGAATCGGCCTTGGCCAAATAAGTCTCGGCCTGTTGGTACCGCGGCGTTGAGAGCAGGATTATTGCATACAAATTGTAAGCTTTGGCCAGTTTCTGGTCGTTTCCGAAACTTGCGGCATCCTGCATGGCCATCCTGGCTTCCTCGGCAGCTTTTTCAAAATACTCGAGTTGGTAATAAAGTTCAGCCATCCGTAAGGACACGTCGGGCCTATAGCTCCTGTATTTTGGCAGTGCGGTGAGCTTGCCGGCATCGGCAAGATTTTTCACTGCAACAATGAAATTTTCCTTTTCCAGAGCTTGCTGGGCCTTGAACTGCAGTTGCTTTATGGCCACGATGGTATCCTTTATTTGAATGGGGAAACACTCTAGCGAGAAGAACAGGCAGAGTATTAGGGGCACCAAAAATATTTTTTTTGAATTGGGACGGTCCATGGGCATGAAAATGGGGCAATAAATATAGCTATAATACGCAAATTCTTTTAATTAAATCAATTATTCTTGAAGAATAGCCAATCTCATTGTCGTACCACCCAATAATCTTCACCATCCTGCCGATGACCGAGGTCATTTCGGCATCGAAGATACAGGAGTGTGGATTGCCCACTATATCTATGGAAACTATGGGATCTTCGGTGTACTGTAAGATTCCCTTCAACTCCCGTGTGGAAGCTCTTTCAAAGGCCTGGTTAATTTCTTCTATGGTCACTTCCCTTTTCACGTTTAGGGTCACGTCTGTCAACGAGCCGTTGGGCACGGGCACCCGGATACCACAACCGCCGATGACCGTGGCCAGATCGGGAAAGATCTTGGTCAAGGCCTTGGCCGCACCAGTAGTGGTGGGCACAATGGACTGCCCTGCGGCACGGGCCCGGCGCAGGTCGCGATGAGGCTGATCATGAAGGCTCTGGTCTGTAGTGTAGGAGTGTACCGTGGTGATATAAGCCTGCTCAATACCGCACAACTTATTGACTATCTGCAGCATGGGTGCAGCATTGTTTGTGGTACAGGAAGCGTTGGAGATGATCGTATCCTCTGGGGTCAATAGATCATCGTTTACTCCAAGCACCACGGTTTTGATGTCGTCTTCCAAGGGCGGTACCGATAGTATCACTTTCTTGGCACCGTTGTTAATATGGTTCTGGAGCTGTTCCCGGCTTTTGAACTTGCCCGTACATTCTACCACAACGTCAATATCTGCCCACGGAATTTGTTCTGGGCTGGACCAGGAAGTAAACCTAATCCTATTACCGTCAACCTTAATTTCATCTGGGCTGTGGGAGATGGGACAGTCCAAAACGCCATGTATGCTGTCATATTTTAAGAGATGGGCTAAGGTTTTGGGGTCTGCCAGATCATTGACGGCAACAACCTCGATAAGGGGATCATTTAATAAAAGCCTAAATAGATTCCTACCTATACGGCCAAATCCGTTAATGCCAACGGTTATCTTTTTTTCATTCATCTATAATATTTTGAAAGGGCATAAGGCCCAAGAAGGTTGCCGGGTAGGCATAAAGAACACAAAATTACGAAATACCTCTGCTAAAAGTTGCAGTGGGGAACGGAAATTGAAAAATCTTTGAGGCCAATAGCGCAGCCTACGATTTTTGCGATATAATTTCGGCCAGTAGTTTTCTGGCGCGAAGCAGCCGTACTTTTACATTGCTGAGAGGTTCCTCAAGGGCCTCGGAAATTTCATTGTAACTCATTTCCTGAAAATACCTGAGGTTTATCACATCCTGGTAGTGCGGTTTCAATTGCTTGATGTACCGCAGCAGTTCTGCCAGGTTTTGTTCGGTGATCAACTTGTCTTCGGGGGTGGGGGCATGGTCCACTATTTTATGGATCTGCTCTTTTGAGGCATCGGTGGTATGTTTGTGGATGGAGGCGTTCTTCTTTCGGCTTCTGTCTATTTGAATGTTTTTTGAAATGGTAATAAGCCAGGTACCAAAGGCATAACCTTCGTCAAAGGTTTCAATCTTGTCAAAGGCTTTGGCAAAAGTCTCGACGGTAATGTCTTCGGCCTCAATTTCATTTCGTAACCGCTTCAGCTGAAAGCCGTAAACCTGGCCCCAAAAGTGGTCCATTAAAAATTTGAAAGCCTCCTGCTTTCCCTTTTTTGCTTTTTTTATCTGCTGCAGTATTTCTTCGGAATTCACTTCCATCGAGAGTTTTTTTGGCGCCTGTTGGAAATAAAGATACTCAATTGTGTAAAAACCAAAAACAACTCATAGAGGGGGATAAAGGCTGCCAGATCCTGCTCCCTGAGTTTTTTTGCGGCATGGCCCACCACCAGGTATTGATAGCCAAGGCGAATGATGGCTATAGCCAAGGCTATGTACCAAAATTTTGTAAATAGGCTTGCGATGGCCAGCGGCCAAAAAAGAAAATTGGCCAAAAAATATAGGCCCAAAAGCAGGCGGTGTTGGGGCTGGTAACGTTTTGCGGTGGAATAATGCCTTTTTTTCTGAAGGAGCCATTCTTTTCTTTTTTTCTTCGGAAGCGAATAGGTGAAGGCATCGGGCTGGGTGCAGATGGCTACGTTGGTGGCCGTCGCGGCCTCGTTAACAAATAGATCGTCATCACCTGATGGAATTTTTATATGGCTCATAAACCCCTTGTTCTCATAATAAAGCTCGCTGGTATAGCCCAGGTTCCGGCCCACCCCCATATACGCGTTGCCGGCCAGGGCGTATGTAAAATACTGAAGGGCGGTCATTAGGGTTTCAAAACGTATAAGCTTGTTCAAAAAGCCCGTTTCCTTATTATAGGCCCCATAGCCCAGGACCAACCGCTTCCCCTCACCAAATCTTGAGGCCATCTGTGCCATCCAATCTTTTGAGGCCGGATAGCAATCGGCATCCGTAAAGAGAAGGTGGGTATGCTTTGCCCGTTTTATGCCCAGGGTAAGGGCGTATTTTTTATTGGCCCAAAAGGCTTCGTTGTTTTTTACGTTCACAATTTGAATACGGGCATCCTTTTCCTGAAAACCTTCCATAACCTCCAGGGTGTCATCAATGGAGGCGTCATTTACCAAAATGATTTCAAAATTGGGATACTCCTGCTCCTGCCAAAGGGGAATATGCCTTTTCAGGTTTTCCGCCTCATTTTTTGCGCACACTACTAGGGAGATAGGTGGTTTTTCCGAAGAAATTTTCTCAGGGACCTTGGCAAAGGAGAACTTTGAGAACATCAAATAAAAAATACAGTTAACCAGTGCAACGGCACCGAAAACGTAGATTAGCACCATACAGGCTCGCGATTTTATTTTTGATAGGGCCTTGGCAATTCACCGGAAAAGGGCCCCGCTTGTGGAAAAAATGTTTGATTAGGCCTTGTGGGTTTCTTCCGCACAGGTATCAAACTGGTCTGGCGTCTTGCCACAATAGCCACAGGCCTGCCCTTCCTTGTTCAGAAATGGACTCTGGCTGGCACAGGTGCCCGCAAATTTCCCATTTTTCTTTGCCCAAAGTTTTATGGCAATGCCCGCTACGGAAAGCAGTAACAACGCTAAGGTGATAAATAGAAGTTTCATAACACAGATTTAGGGTACAAAAATACAATCTTTCTTGTGGTTCTACTCGTAATTTAAGTATTTTTAGCCCTTAATTCAACCAATTTTAACGATGCGCAAATCTATTGCCTTTTTGGCTTTTCTCAGTTTTTTCTTTTTGGCCTTTTCCTGTAAGGATTCCGGTAATAATTCTGAAGAAACTACTCCGCCGGAAACCGCTGCTACTAGCGAAGCTTCTTCTCCCCAAGGAAACAAACGGGCACCAAAAAAACAACTTACCGCCCAGGACAAGGAAGTGCTCAGCAGTGTAATGTACCAAATCATGACCGCCTCCCAATTGAAAAGATTTGCCAGTTATCTGGTCACCGCCGAAATGGCCGATGGTCTATCTACCCAAAAAGGGCCATTCCTTATTTTTGCGCCCGCTACGCAAGCTTTTGAAGCCTTGACTGAGGCCCAAAGCAAGCATTACTCCATGTCCCAAAATAGGGCCGAGCTGGAAGAAATGCTGAAATCACATATTATAGCCGAACCTACCAGCGTGAATCTACCTGATGCCATAACCAACAAAGGAAAGGTCAAATTGAAAACCGAAGCCGGCAGTGTACTTACCGCAAACAAGTCTGGAAATGAAATTTGGGTTTCCGATAAATCAGGAAACAGGGCCCAAGTAATCGGGGGGCCACTGCAGGCCACAAATGGGGTGGTCTACATTGTTGATGAACTTTTGAAAACGCACTAAATAATATTTACTTCGGGCTCTATGACAATGCCCGACATCTGCGCCACCTTTTCCCTTATTTTTTGCGCCAGTTCCCAAATGTCGGTACCCGTGGCGCGGCCGTGGTTTACCAATACCAGGGCCTGGTTTTTGTGGACCCCGGCATCGCCATAGCGCTTTCCCTTAAAGCCAGCGCGCTCAATAAGCCAGCCGGCAGGTATTTTGAATTCCTTTTCCGAAAGTTGGTAAAAAGGTGCGTCAGGAAATTTTGCCTGAAAGGCTCGAAAAGTTTCCAGGTCAACTACCGGATTCTTAAAAAAACTGCCGCTATTGCCCAAAACCTTGGGGTCTGGTAGTTTGGCCTGCCGAATGGCAATCACGGCATTTGAAATGTCGCGAATGGTGGGCTCTGCAATATCTTTTGAGGCCAGTACTTTGCCAATATCGCCGTAGGAAAGGCTTAGCTTGTGGTCTTTTTTGGTGAGGCGAAAGCATACGCTGGTAATAATATATTTTCCCCTGGCTTCATTCTTGAAAATGGAATTGCGGTAGGCAAACTGGCATTGATCCCTGGTAAATTCCCTTTCCTCCAAAGTTTCAATCTCAACGGTACTACAGCTTACAAAAGTATCTTTGAGCTCTACCCCGTAGGCACCTATGTTCTGTATGGGTGCGGTGCCCACATTTCCGGGAATGAGGGATAGGTTTTCCAATCCGCCAAAACCGTGATCGATGCAGTACTGTACGAAGTTGTGCCAGTTTTCACCCGCCATGGCCTTGATGATAACATCGGTTGCCGTCTCCTCGAGAATTTCGATTCCTTTGAGGTTGATGTGGATTACGAAAGCATCAACACGGTCTGGGAGTAGAATATTGCTTCCCCCGCCCAAGATAAAGAGCGTCTTGTCGGGTCTATGTGCCAGGGCCTCTTTAAGTTCGGCAACCGTCTGTACCGAAACAAAATGGCTGGCGCGACTGTCAATTCCGAAGGTATTGTATTCCCTTAACGATTTGTTCTGCTCAATCTGCATCAATCCCTATATGTTTGCAGGGCTACTTTTAAAATTTCCACGGCCCTGATAAGGCTTTCCTTTTTCAAAACATAGGCAATCCGAACCTGGTTCAAACCCACCCCTGGGCTGGAATAAAACCCTGCGGCCGGTGCTACCATTATAGTCTCGCCTTGGTCATCAAATGATTCCAAAAGCCATTGGGCAAAGGCGTCGCTGTTTTTTACGGGCAATTGGGCAATACAGTAAAAGGCTCCTTTGGGCTCGCCAACCTGTACGCCCGGAATCTCCCTCAGGGCTTTTACCAAAGTGTCCCTTCTGTCCTGATATTCGGTAATGACTTCATCAAAATAACTTTGTGGCGTTTGCAAGGCGGCCTCACTGGCAATTTGCGCAAAAGTGGGCGGGCTCAATCGGGCCTGGGCAAATTTTAGGGCCGTGGCAATCAATTGTTTGTTTCTTGAAACCAAACAACCAATTCGGGCGCCGCACATGCTGTATCTTTTTGATACGGAATCTATGATTATCCCGTTTTCGGCCATGCTTTCTTCTTCCAGAATGGAATAATGTTGGGAGCCGTCATAGGTAAACTCACGATATACTTCATCGGCAATAAGGAAGAGGTCGTGCTTTCTCACAATCTCGGCCAGGGTTTTAATTTCCTCTTTCGAGTACAGATAACCCGTGGGATTCCCCGGATTGCAGATCAGGATGGCCTTGGTCTTTGGGGTTATCAGTTTTTCAAATTCTGAAATGGGCGGAAGCGCAAAGTTGTCCTCTATTTTTGAGATTACCGGTACGATTTTCACGCCCGAAGCGGTGGCAAAGCCGTTGTAGTTGGCGTAAAAAGGCTCTGGTATTATAATCTCGTCACCCATATCGGCCACGCTGCCCATGGCAAAAAGCAGGGCTTCGCTGCCGCCGGTGGTGACGATAATGTCATCGGCCTCTACGGGGATTCTGTTTTTATGGTAGTATTGGGCAATCTTTTCGCGGTATTCCTGCGACCCTTCAGACCGGGTGTAGGCCAGTATCTCAAGGTGGTGGTGGGCAACGGCCTCCATGGCAACCAGCGGCGATTTAATATCGGGCTGGCCAATATTTAGGTGATATACTGTTTTGTTGGCTTTATAAGCTTTTTCGGCGTAAGGGACCAGTTTCCGGATGGGCGATTCCGGCATGTTTTTCCCTTTTTGTGAAACTGATGGCATAATGAAAAATGTTTGCGACAAAGTTGCGAAATATATTTTATAATTACGAAGGGCCCACGGCAACATTCGGCTTTTTTTTATATCTTCCAATATGGGCACACTAATTCCTTGTCATTTTGCGTAAAACCCTGTTAATTATATTTTTAGCTGGTTGTTGCGCTTCTTTTTCAGCACAGTCTGGCTTTTATTTGGAGAAAAATGCCAAACGTGACCGCCTGCCATTCCGTTTGGTCAACCATCTGCCCATCGTCGAGGTAGAGATCAACGGCACGCCCTTATCATTTATTTTGGACACGGGCGTAAACTCTACCATTCTTTTTAGCCTTGAAGCGGCAGATAGCATTCAGTTCCGAAATACTTCTACCGTTAAGTTGCAGGGGCTGGGATCTGGTGGGAGTGTGGCCGCCCTCAAAAGTCTCAACAACCGCATGAGGGTGGGCAAAGCCGTAGATAATAACCACACTGTTTTTATTATTTTTGATACCTCCCTCAACTTCTCGCCCCGCATGGGCATTCCCATCCATGGGATATTGGGAAGCGATTTCTTCCAGAATTTTATTGTAAAGATAAATTATGCCACAGAGGCCATCACAATTTATAATCCCAATAAATACCAGCTGCGTAGCTGCAGAAAATGTGAGGACTTGCCACTGAATTTTGTGGGAAACAAACCATTTATCTCCTTAAATGTGCCGCGCCGCGACGAAAGCCAAGAGGTGACCCTATTGGTAGATTCGGGTTCCAGTGATGTGCTTTGGCTTTTTGATGATTTTGGCTTTTTGACTGAAAGCCCCAAGAACTATTTCCAGGATTTCTTGGGGTTGGGACTTAGCGGAAATATTTATGGTAAACGGGCCCGTATTCCCAAATTGGAAATTGGAAGGTTTACCCTGGCCCAGGTCAACACCTCTTTTCCGCAGGAAGACGCTATCACCAAAGCCCGATATTATGAGGATCGCGATGGCAGTGTGGGCGGTGGCTTCCTCAGCAGGTTTACGGCCACCTTTGATTATGGCAACAAAACACTTCGGCTTAAAAAAAACAGACGGTTCGGCGATCAGTTCCACTACAATATGAGCGGGTTAACTTTGGAACATGAGGGAATGGAACTGGTAAAGGAAGAACGCCAGGCCGCAGTAAATGCCAATAAGCCCGGGCAGGACGATAGCCTTATCCGCAATAGCATTTCGGTCACTACCGAAGTGCACTTTTCCCTAGTGCCGCGCTATGTGGTGGTTGACGTGCGGGAAGGCTCTCCGGCGGCCATTGAAGGCGTGCAAAAAGGAGATGAAATCTTGAGCATTAACAACAAACCCAGCTACCATTATAAACTTTATGAACTGGTGGAAATGTTCTCGAGCGATGAGGGCAGGCGCATATCCCTTGAAATAAGGAGAAACGGGATAGTGAGCCGGGTGAGATTCAACCTCAAGAGTGTTTTCTAAAAAAACATCCGACCCAGAACTCAATCTGGACCGGATGCTTTATTTATTATGAAAAAAAAAAAGAAAATTAACTTTTCTCCAGAACACTGCTGGAATCGCTCAGTACTTTTCCTTTTATCTTCAGTGCTACCATAGGCTCACTGGCGTTGGAGTAAACGGTAATGGTCTTTCTGATTGGACCAATGCGGTTGGTGTCATATTTTACCTGTATGGTTCCCGTGGCTCCTGGGGCGATGGGCCCATCGGGTTTCTTGGGTACTGTACAGCCGCAGCTTGACTTTACATCACTTATTATTAAGGGGGCATCGCCCGTATTGGTGAATTCAAACTCCCGAACCCCGTCACTGCCTTTGGCAATAGTGCCGTAATCTACGGTATCTTCCTTGAAACTGATTTTTGCTTGTTGCGCATTGGCGGCAAAACCGATAAAGGCAACAAGAGCCATAAGAGCTAATTTTTTCATGATTTTGAGTTTTAAATAATAGCTAAAGTATGTAAGTTTTAAACAATGTGCAAAATAACTAATGCACTTTTATTATCCTATAGATATATTTACTTTTGCAGCCTACCTATTCAAATATCAGACCAAAGTATGGCTTTAGCGGCAAAATATAATTCAAAAGAAGTTGAGAACAAATGGTATAGCTACTGGATGGATAACCATTATTTCCGTTCCGAAGTAGACGGGCGCACCCCATATACCATCGTGATTCCCCCGCCAAACGTCACGGGAGTGCTGCACATGGGCCATATGCTCAACAATACCATACAGGATGTGCTGGTACGCCGAGCCCGCTTGCAGGGCTTTAATGCCTGTTGGGTACCGGGTACAGACCACGCTTCCATCGCCACCGAGGCTAAGGTAGTGGCAAAACTAAAGGAGCAGGGCATTGAAAAATCAGACCTTAGTCGGGATGAATTTCTCGAGCACGCCTGGGAATGGACCCACAAACACGGCGGCATTATTTTGGAACAGCTCAAAAAACTGGGCGCCTCATGCGATTGGGAGCGTACCAAATTTACCATGGATGAAAACATGTCTGCCTCGGTGATCAAGGTTTTTGTCGATCTCTTCCAGAAAGGAAAGATCTATCGTGGCTACAGAATGGTAAATTGGGACCCGCAAGCAAAGACAACTCTCTCTGATGAAGAGGTTATTTATGAAGAGAAACAAGGTAATCTTTATTACCTTAATTATGAGGTGGAGGGAAGTGACCAAACCCTCACCATTGCAACTACCCGGCCCGAGACCATTTTGGGCGATACGGCCGTGTGCATTAACCCTCACGATGAACGCTTTGCACATTTAAAGGGAAAACGGGCCATTGTCCCCATCTGCAACCGGGTGGTGCCCATTATTGAGGATGAATATGTGGATATGGAATTTGGCACCGGTTGCCTGAAGGTGACCCCCGCCCATGATGAAAACGATAAAATGTTGGGCGACAAGCACAATCTACAGATCGTCGACATTTTCCACGATGATGGCACCTTAAACAGCTTTGGTCTTCATTATGAGGGAAAAGACCGTTTTGTGGTGCGGAAAGAAATTGTTGAAGAGCTAAAAGCCAGTGGCATAGTCACCAAAGTTGAGCCCCACCTTCACAAAGTAGGCACCAGTGAGCGCACGGGTGCCGTGATTGAGCCCAAATTGAGCGACCAATGGTTCCTGAGGATGAAAGATTTGGCACAACCGGCCCTGGATGCCGTAATTGAAGGCGAGGTAAACCTGGTACCCGAAAAATTCATAAACACCTACCGCCACTGGATGGAAAATGTTCGCGATTGGAATATTTCCCGCCAATTGTGGTGGGGCCAGCAAATCCCGGCCTATTATTTTGGCAAGGGCAAGGATGATTTTGTCGTAGCCGAAACAAAGGAGGAAGCCTTGAAACTTGCCCGTGAGAAATCTGGCAACCCAAAACTGCAGGCCGCCGCCCTGTCGCAGGACCCCGATGTGCTTGATACCTGGTTCTCTTCCTGGCTCTGGCCCATTAGCGTCTTCAATGGAATTTTGGAGCCTGACAATAGGGAAGTAAACTACTATTATCCTACCAACGATCTGGTAACCGCGCCGGAAATACTCTTTTTCTGGGTGGCCCGAATGATTATGGCTGGATATGAGTACAGAGACCAGAAACCGTTTAATAATGTGTATTTAACCGGTATAGTGCGCGACAAGCAGCGCCGCAAGATGAGCAAATCCTTGGGCAATTCGCCAGATCCCATCCAACTGATGGATACCTACGGGGCCGATGGCGTACGTGTGGGCATGCTGTTGAGCTCCCCGGCCGGCAACGACCTTATGTTTGATGAGGACCTTTGCAAGCAGGGCAGTGCCTTTGTCAACAAAATTTGGAATGCCTATCGGCTTATTGATGGCTGGGAAGTAGACCTCGAGAAAGATCAGGCTGCCAGTGATGCCATTGCATTGAAGTGGTACCGAAACAAATTCCAGAAAACGCTTGCGGAAATCGAGGACCATTTTGCGAAATACCGCATTAGCGACGCCCTGATGGCTACCTATAAATTGGTTTGGGACGATTTCTGTTCCTGGTTATTGGAAATGGTGAAGCCTCCTTTCGGGGAAAAAATTTCAGAAAAGACCTATTTGGAAGTTATTTCCCTCTTGGAAGATAACCTGAAAATCCTGCATCCCTTTGTACCGTTTATTTCTGAAGAAATTTGGCAGCACCTAGCCCAGCGCGATGTTTCTGAAGCATTGATAATCGCTGAATGGCCCACGCTGGAAAGCCATGATGAAAAAATCATCAGGGATTTTGAGGTTGTATCTGAAGTGATTTCGGGTATTAGGACCATTCGAAAGGATAAGAACATCTCCTTTAAGGATTCCATCGACCTCTCTATTGTCAACCACGAAAACCTTTCTTCGGAATTTGACCCGGTTATCGCCAAGCTCGGCAACATTTCAGAAATACAATACATTGCACGGAAAATTGACGGGGCACTCAGTTTCCGCGTAAAGAGCAACGAATATTTCATCCCCATTGTCGGGGCAATCGATGTGGAAGAGGAAAGAAAAAAACTTTCGGAGGAATTGAAATATACCGAAGGATTCCTAAAAAGCGTTCAGGCCAAGTTGAAAAATGAACGCTTTGTAAACGGCGCTCCCCAGCAGGTGGTTGCCCTTGAAAAGCAGAAAGAAGCCGATTCCCTTGCCAAGATCGAGACGCTGAAGGCAAGCTTGGCCGCATTGCAATAGAATCCGCATCTGGGCATCCTGAAGTTTCTGGCTCACAATCGATTATATCGTTAAAAATTCTTAATTTGTTTTAAAGCGAGGTTAATTTTTATCCTTCGGTGCGCAATTGCCCGTAATTTGTTTTTTAAAACAAAGAATTATGGACCAAGCAAAGTATGACCGCATGCAAGCCATGCTACAAAAGCTGGAGGATATCAAAAACAGCCAGAACAGCATTCTTGACAAGATAAACCATGTGATTACCGATCTGTTCCAACATCCCGACAAAGACCTGGAAAAGGCCATGGAAGAAGCTCATGAGAAGGCTTCGGCCAATGTAGAACGTATTCGGGAGGCCATAGAGGAATATGAAATTAAATTCAACAGGGCGCAGCAGCAGTCCTGATTATTTTCGGTAAAGAAAGTACTGGTTTACGGCCTCAATATATAGTTTTTTGGCCTCATCGCTGCTTAGGCCCCTGGTCTGGAAAAGGGCATTGGTCTTAAAAGCCGAAATATGGGGCTTGCGGCCACTGGGCGGGTGGTCGTCGTGGGTGGCGCGCTTATAATAGGCATAGAGGCGCAGCAACACATCGGCCGGAAAGGGCTCTGTGTGCTCGTTGATGCTCTTCACGGCATTCTTAAAGGCTGTATCGAGCTCTTCGGAAGTCATTATTTTTCGGCAATTATTGAGATTCCTCCTTTTACTTTTTGGTTGAGCGAAACCTTTATTTTGGCATCCAAGGGCAAGAAAATATCTACCCGTGATCCAAATTTAATAAAACCGCTGTCATCGGCCTGTTTTACTTCCTGGTTTATTTCGGCATAATTTACAATGCGTTTGGCCATGGCCCCGGCAATCTGCCTAAACAATACATCGCCAAAAGACTCGTTGCGAACCACTACCGTGGTACGTTCGTTTTCCTCAGATGATTTTGGGTGCCAGGCCACTAGATATTTCCCTGGGTGATATTTGCTGTACACCACTTTTCCGCCTACGGGATAACGGGTAACGTGTACATTTATTGGGCTCATAAAGACCGAAACCTGTAAACGCCTATCGTTAAAATATTCCCTTTCCAACACTTCTTCAATCACCACAACCTTTCCATCAACAGAGGAAAGCACATGCTCTGGATGAATGAGGAAGTTGCGCTTGGGGTTTCTGAAAAATTGCAGCACCAGCAACAAAAGGATGATAAGGGCAATGATAATGCCGCCCCGAATGGTGGGGTTTTCCACAAATGCATTGGCCAAGATGCTTAGCCCGATGACCAGGCCCAGGGCAATGATGATGATCTTAAATCCTTCTTTATGAAACATAATCTACAATTAATAAAAACCCGTAAACGAATGGGCTTGCATAAATTATACTGTCCAACCTGTCGTACAGTCCGCCGTGGCCCGGCATGATAATGCCACTGTCCTTAACGCCCGCCTGCCGTTTGAATTTGGACTGTATCAGGTCTCCTACGGTGCCAAAAACGGCGATGATAAGCCCCATCACCAACCATACCCACAGCGGATGGGTTTCGGCCTCAAGGGGCCGATAGGCCTTTAACGCCTGAAAGATACCCCATCCGGCCACAAGTGCGCCAAGCAGGCCCCCAAAAAATCCTTCCACGGTTTTTTTTGGCGAAACTCGCTCAAGAAGCTTATGCCTTCCAAAAGTTGAGCCTATAAGATAGGCAAAAGTATCGTTGCTCCAAACAATTATGAATACCGCCACAATAATTTCTGGAATAAACTTGCCGTCAATATTCATAACGGGAATAAGGGTGAGGAAGACAAACCCACTGATGATGTAGAAGAATACGGTAACGTATTTCTTTTTCTCAAACATGGGGATCTTGCTGGTCCAGAGCACATCCTTAAAGAGGTAGAGGTTCACAAAACCACTAAGTATCAAGAGCAGATAAACGGCATTTTCGGAAAAAACGTTAAAGCTCAAAAAATAGAAAGCGGCCGCCAGCAGAAAATAGGCCAGGTAACTGGTGAGGTGTACGAGTTTTAAATATTCGCTCAGGGTAATGACCGCAAGTACGAAGAAGAGGCCCATAAACCATTCCCGGGAGGTGAACATCGCAAACACGATGATTGAAATGTACAAGGCGCCCGAAATGGTACGAACAAGGATTTCCTTCATTTTATAAGTCTTCCAGTAGCAGCAAATATAAGTTTTTTGTGCTACTTCCATAACTCATAAAATCCTTTTCTTTATCGGTTTCAAAATCCTGTATGGTGGTAATGTTGCTGGGAATGTGTTTGGAACTTTGGCTTTTTATGATACGCAGTCCCTCGCTTATGGTATCTACCAGTTGGCTGGTAGTGGCAAAGATGACAAAGTTATGAGGCAGCTCCTTCAGTTTCTTCTCCTTGATCTGGTTTGAGGAAAGCAGAATAGAACCATTGTTGGCCACGAGTGATTCACAGGTGGAAAGAAAAAATCGAGAATCGGTATTTTTTACAAAGTTGAGGTTAAAACCATCAAATTTTTGACAAAGCTGCTTATTGATGCAAAATACCTCCTGCTCATACCAATCATTTTCGATCATGATATTGTCAAATGCCTCGATTATCTCTTCCCAGTTTTCGCAATAAATAAATTTTCCCCCGTTACTTTTGAAATTGTAAGTAAATCTTTCGTCCGTTGGGAGTTTTTCTTCTGGAAAATAACTGCTGGTTTCGGCTTTGGGGCTCTTTTTGGCCTTCTCTTCCGACTTATATTTGGGGAATAAAAGTCTCTTTAATAGACTCATTAATAATACATTGAGGAGTTCATATTTAGGTTTAACCCCAAAGGTATGAAATCTAATTTGAAAAACTCATTATAATAGATCAAGTTTGGCCCCCAATTGCCATAGGTATTTACCCATTTTCTGTTTCAGTGGTTTCTGTGCGAGCCACTTTTTCGGGCTCTTCGAAGGGCCTGTCACCGAAGATCTTTTGAAGGTTGTCCTTAAAGATTACCTCTTTTTCAAGCAGCACATTGGCCAGTTGGGTGAGTTTATCTTTGTTCTCTTCCAAGATTTTCACCGCGCGCTGGTATTGCTCCTCAACCAGTTTGGAGATTTCCTTGTCTATTAGCTCTGCCGTTTTTTCACTGTAGGGCTTGGTAAAATTGTATTCACTTTGGCCACTGCTGTCATAATAAGTAAGGTTCCCGATCTTTTCATTGAGGCCGTAAATGGTTACCATGGCACGGGCCTGTTTGGTTACTTTTTCCAGATCGCTGAGCGCTCCCGTAGAGATGCGATTAAAGATAACCTTTTCTGCCGCGCGCCCTCCCAAGGCAGCGCACATTTCGTCAAGCATCTGCTCGGGATGTATTATCAATCGTTCCTCGGGAAGGTACCAAGCGGCTCCAAGCGATTGGCCACGAGGAACAATGGTGACCTTGACCAGCGGGGCGGCGTGCTCCAACATCCAACTTACCGTGGCGTGCCCTGCCTCGTGGAAGGCAATGGCTTTTTTCTCGTCAACGGTCATGATTTTGTTTTTCTTCTCAAGCCCACCCACAATACGGTCAACGGCGTCGAGGAAGTCTTGGCGGCCAACGGCTTTTTTACCATTTCTGGCGGCTATCAGGGCAGCCTCGTTACATACGTTGGCAATATCGGCCCCTGAAAAACCTGGGGTCTGCTTGGCCAGGAAATCGGTGTCAAGGTCCTCCGCCTGCTTGATGGGACGCAGGTGCACCTCAAATATTTCTTTGCGCTCGCGAACGTCTGGCAGGTCAACATAGATCTGCCTGTCAAAACGACCGGCGCG
>CAYSLM010000038.1:0-21336 GCA_964431895.1 uncultured Aequorivita sp. | reverse complement strand
CTTGGGAATCGTCGGGCTGAAACTTTCGGATTTTCAACTGCTTGACTTAAACGCGCTGCCTTTCGGTCTCGGGCTTTTGATTTTCTTTTTGGTAACCGATTTTGTGCAATGGAACACCCACCGTTTGTTGCACTACTCCCCTTTTCTTTGGAATTTCCACAAAGTGCACCATTCCGTAAAGGAAATGGGCTTTGCCGCCCACCTGCGCTACCACTGGATGGAACCCGTGGTCTACAAATCACTGCTTTACATTCCGCTGGCCATCGTGGGAGGTTTTGAGGTGGAAGCCGTGGCCATAGTACATTTTTCGGCTCTTGCCATTGGCCATTTAAACCATGCCAATCTGGGCTGGGACTACGGTTTTTTAAAATACGTTTTCAACAACCCAAAAATGCACATTTGGCACCACGCCAAAGTTTTGCCAAAACACGCACAATACGGTGTTAATTTCGGTATCAGTTTGAGCATTTGGGACTATCTTTTTAAAACCAATCATATCCCGCACGACGGGCGCGACATTGAACTGGGCTTTGAGGAGGATGAAAAATTTCCTTCCAACTTTGTTTCGCAGGAATTGTATCCCCTAAAAACCAAATTGGCCAATAAGCCGTATAATATATTCAAAAGAACAGCGAACAATGAGAACCTTTTATAAAATTGCCTTCATCCTTTTTCTGGCCTTCTTTCTCCACAGCTGCAACCTTCTTTCTGCCGCGGGCATTGGCAGCCAGGGCCAGCCCACCAAAAAAGTGGGGAACAATCTCACCTCCACCACGGCCAATTCTTCCGTAAACATCGACCATTCCCAATGGGACCAATTGCTGAAAAAATACGTGAACGACAAAGGTTTGGTAAACTACACAGGTTTTAAAAAGGACAAAGCCAAACTGGATGCCTATTTAAAAATGCTTTCCGAAAAGGAACCATCCACCAACTGGAGCGTACAGGAATTGTTGGCCTATTACATCAATCTTTACAATGCGGCAACGGTAAAATTGATTGTGGAAAACTATCCCGTAAAAAGCATCAAGGATATTGACGGCGCGTGGACCAAGGGCCGCGTTTCGGTGGGAGACAAGACGCTCTCGCTGGGCGGCATTGAAAACGGAATCCTTCGGAAAATGGACGAGCCGCGCATCCACTTCGCCATCAATTGCGCTTCCATTTCCTGCCCAAAACTTTTGGACGAAGCCTATACGGCAGCAAAGATCAACGAACAACTGGACCGCGTCACCACGGAATTTATCAACAGCGATAAAAACGATATTTCGGCAAACAATCCGAAGGTTTCGGCTATTTTTGATTGGTACGCCAAGGATTTTACGGTAAACGGCAAAAAGGACGTGATTGCCTACATCAACCAATTTTCGGAAACCAAAATAAATCCCGGTGCCAACTTGAGTTACAAGAATTATAATTGGGAATTGAACGAACAAAAATAAATTTTAAAACAGCAATCTGAACAAACCTCACAGGTTTTAGAAACCTGTGAAGTTCAACTTTCGTACTTCTATCATATATCAAATGCTCTCCATCATCATCCCGGTTTTTAACGAGGCCGAAAACATCGAGAAATTGCTGCACTGTCTTTCGGAAAATCTTTCGGGGGAAAATGAAGCTGAAATCATTGTGGTAGATGGCGGCAGTACCGATGGTACCCAAGAAATAATAGATGGTTTAAAACCTCACAGGATTTCAAAACCTGTGAGGTTTCTACACGCCTCAAAAGGCCGCGCCAAACAAATGAACAAAGGAGCGCAAAGGGCTTCGGGCGCGGTGCTTTACTTCTTGCACGCCGATTCGCTTCCGCCGAAAAATTTTGACCAATACATTTTTTCCGAAGTAAAAAACGGAAATCCCGCCGGCTGCTTTTGGATGAAGTTTGACAGTGACCATTGGTGGCTCCAACTGGCGGGTTGGCTCACGCAATTCCGGTGGCGGGCCTGCCGTGGCGGCGACCAGAGCCAATTTATCACCAAAAAACTTTTTGAGGAAATTGGCGGCTTTGATGAAACCTACGCCATTTATGAAGACAATATTTTGATCAACGAACTTTACAAACGGAAAAAGTTCGTGGTCATTCCGCACCGCCTCACCACTTCTGCCCGACTTTACAAAGAAAAAGGCGTTTGGAACCTTCAATATCACTTTTGGGCCATTTATGTGAAACGCTGGTTGGGCGCCGATGCCGACGCGTTGTACAGATACTATCTTCGACATATCAAACGAACCAATCCTTCCCGAAATTTCTGAGGGACCAATTCCGAAATTCTACCAAAAATCAAATAAAATGAAGGTTTTTGATGCTTATGAGTAGAATTTTTCCAATTTTTTTAGCATATTGTAATAAAACTTAAAAATATTATGCTATGACTATTTTTGAAGCTATCCGAAAAGACCATGACAAGCAGCGCGAACTTTGCCGTTTGGTCACTTCCACTTCGGGTGATACAAAAGGCAGAAAAGAGATGTGGCAAAAGCTGAAGCACGAGCTACAGATCCACGCCGCTGCCGAGGAACGCACCTTCTATTCGCCATTGATCCACAACGATATGATGCAGGAGCACGCCCGCCACGGCATTGCCGAACATCACGAAATGGACGAGCTGATTGAAAAAATTGACGATACCGATATGGATTCCCCCGCTTGGCTGACCTTTGCCAAACAGCTCTGTGAAAAAGTGGAGCACCATTTGGACGATGAAGAGCACAGCTTTTTTCAATTGGCCGGAAAAGTGTTTTCAGAAACCCAAAAAACCAAAATTGCCAAGGACTATCTGGAAGAAATGCGGAAAAACCGATAGACTGGTCAAAAGAGATATTGCATTTTAAATTTTAGGTAGCAAGCCTTATTTTCAAAGAAAACCAAAACCGCGTGCGCAACAAAGAATGGCCCGTGGCTTTGGTTATTTTTTTTCAGATTGGGCTGTCTTCTTCATTATCGGGAAAAATGATTGCCATTTTTAAATCTGCTGCCTTTGTAAATGCGTAAATTTATACACCACAGAAAAATCCGATTATAAGAAACATGGAGCATATCGTCATAATTGGCAATGGCATTGCCGGCATCACGGCCGCACGGCACATCCGAAAACTTTCCGGTCCGCCTACCGGCGAGGCAGGTAAAAAAATAACCATCATTTCTGCAGAGGCAGATTATTTTTTTTCGCGAACGGCCTTGATGTATGTCTATATGGGCCATATGCGCTGGCGCGACATACAACCCTACGAATCTTGGTTTTGGAAAAAGAACAATTTACAGTTAAAAAAAGCCTATGTTGAAAGCCTTGATACTGACAATAAAACACTTTATTTCCAAAACGGCGGCACAATGACCTATGACAAACTCATCATTGCTTCCGGCTCGGTTACGAATACTTTTGGTTGGGAAGGGCTGCAACTGAAGAGCGTACAAGGGCTGGTATCCAAACAGGATTTGGAAAAGCTCGAAAAAAATGCGTCGAACAACAAAGCTTGTCCGCGCGCCGTAATTGTTGGCGGAGGGCTCATTGGCGTTGAAATGGCCGAGATGCTCCGCACCCGAAACATTGCGGTCACCATGCTTTTACGCGAACCGGCTTTTTGGGCCAACGTACTCCCAAAACCCGATGCCGAAATGATCTCGCGCCATATTCAGTCCCACGGAGTGGAATTGCGCCACAACACCCAGCTCGATAAAATTCTGGGAGATGGCCAAGGTAAGGTTCGCGCCGTTGTTACCACAGATGGTGATGAAATTCCCTGTACCTTGGTGGGCATAGCCACGGGCGTGAAACCGCAGATTTCTTTTTTAAAAAAATCAAAAATTGAAACCGATCGCGGGATTTTGGTAAACCGAAACCTGGAGACGAATATTGAAAACGTTTATGCCATTGGCGACTGCGCCCAACAGCGCGAGCCCATTGGCCATCGGCCGGCGGTGGAGGCCGTTTGGTACACCAGCAGGATGATGGGCGAAACCGTGGCACAGACCATTTGTGGAAATCCGATGGATTACAAGCCAGGCAATTGGTTCAACAGCGCCAAGTTTTTTGATATTGAATACCAGACCTATGGCTGGGTGTTTTCAGAAAGCAAAAAGAAAGATTATGAGGCTCAATTGCATTGGAAATGCAAGAGCGATCTGCGCTGTGTAACGATTTCATATAATAAAAATTCCAAAGAATTTCTTGGGATAAATACCTTCGGAATACGGATGAAACACGAGATTTTTGACCGATGGCTCAACGAAAAACGAAGCGTGGACTATGTGATGGAACACCTAAAGGAAGCCAATTTCGACCCGGAATTTTATAGAAAATATGAAAAGGAGATTTACAACAAATATTTATCAGCAACGGAAACCGTGAACGCGTAAAAACCTCACAGGTCTCAAAGACCTGTGAGGTCTGGTCCGCACCTTAAAATCGGAATAGAAAATAAAAACCATGAATACCATCCAACGAAACATGTCCCTAACGGGCGAACCGCCAAAAACGATAAATACCCAGCAGAAGTTGGCCTCGGCATTAGGGTTGATGGGGTTGGCACTGCTGCTTTTGGCACTTTTCAACCTCAACTTTCCCAATAAAACGCTTTGGTTAACCATCGCCTTAATGGCCGTTGGCGCGGGAACGGCCTGGTTTTCAATCGCCGCTTATGCCAACAAACACGAGGGCATCAAAAACGATGGGGTCTATTTTAAATCGCTTACCTCAAGAGGTTTTTGGGCGTGGGTATTGGGCATTGGGCTTACGCTTTTTTATGTGGTGCTTTACTGGTTTCCACAATATTTGGGATTGACTGCCAACAGCCCAAACACGGGCATCATAGCGCTTTTTGACCCGCTGAGCC
The DNA here is from genome assembly GCA_964431895.1 of uncultured Aequorivita sp. Lineage (GTDB taxonomy): Bacteria > Bacteroidota > Bacteroidia > Flavobacteriales > Flavobacteriaceae > Aequorivita. Next base: position 16,503 of record CAYSLM010000038.1, on the reverse strand, counting down.
GGGTGCTGAACGGTGGCCCCGCAAGTCAGTGGTTTGTTTACGGGACGCTTTATACGCTGGCTATTTTGGCCTTTGGCATAAAATTCATTTTAAAATATCGCCACAATAAATACGAGAAAATCCGCACCTATTCGGTTATGTTTTTCCAGCTCGGGTTTGCGTTTTTGATCGCCGAACTGATGCAGCGGCTCAATAGCGACAACTTCTCCCTGCCCTACTACGACCTGAAAAATATCTGGCCGCTCAATTACTACAATTTTGAGCAATATCGTGTTGACCAGTTCATTTCTGCCGGCGATATTGGCTTGGCCCTTTTAATTTTCGGGATAGTTTCCATTTTTATCATCACCCCAATTTTAACCTACAAGTACGGCAAACGCTGGTACTGTTCGTGGGTGTGCGGTTGCGGCGGACTGGCCGAAACTGCCGGCGATCCCTTCCGCCATTTGAGCGATAAAAGTCTATTTGCCTGGAAAGTGGAGCGCTGGGTAATCCACAGTGTGTTAGTATTTGTGGTATTGATGACCACGGCGGTAGTGCACAGCTATTTGGGCGATGATGCCTCAAAATATTGGTTGACGAAGGATGTGTTTTTAATCTCGGTAGCTACTATCCTTACCTTGGTTTTTGCGGGCACTTTTATATTTAAGAGGGACGCATTGCAGAAAGACGCCAAATTGGGCGCCATTGGCTATTTTATTATAATTATGGCCTTGTTCGGCCTTCATTTTGCCTCAGGTGTAAAACTGTTTCTTTTTGACGCCGAGACCCTCCGAAGCACCTATGGATTCTTGATTGGGGCCGTTTTTAGCGGGGTGATCGGCGTGGGATTTTACCCAATTTTCGGAAGCCGGGTTTGGTGTCGTTTCGGTTGCCCGATGGCCGCGGTTTTAGGGTTTCAGCAACGGCTTTTTTCACGTTTCAGAATCACTACCAACGGCGGGCAATGCATCAGTTGCGGCAATTGCAGTACCTATTGTGAAATGGGTATAGACGTGCGCGTCTATGCCCAAAAAGGCGAAAACATCGTGCGCTCCAGCTGTGTGGGCTGTGGCATCTGTGCGGCGGTCTGCCCGCGCGGAGTCTTGAAACTTGAGAATGGACCGCTCAAAAACCGTATCAATTCCAACGAAATCCTTTTGGGCAATGATGTTGATTTGATGAAATATGTAAACAATTGAGAAATTTTCAGTTGTGGGTTTTTGGTTATCGGCTTTGCTTTGTTAATTTTTTTCTTTTAAAAAAATTAACCCAAACCGAGCAGATCAAGGCCAGCAAGGTGAAAACTAATGTCAAAATCTCAACAAGTTGCGAATCTGGCTGCCAACCGGAAAGGGTTTCCACCAAATAGCTTATGTAACTGTTCGGCAGATTGGTTTTTCCCAATTGGCGAAGGATGTCGTAATGCCAATCGGTGAGAAAGCAGTAGCCAAAGCCTTTCCAAATGCCCAAAACTACCCATGAAAAAAGGGTAATGGCCAAACTGAAAAGGTGTAATTTCCTCGTTTTCGGAAAAACCCAACCAAACAAATTAAAAAGGATAAGCCCCGTATGGAAGAGGATAAAAAACCAATTGCCAAGATGGAGCCACAAATTTTCCAAGGATTTTGCTTTTGAAGTTGAAAATAGCTACAATTTAAAGTTTATTTTTCTGAAATTCGCCAATCGAATGACAACGCTCAGACCTCACAGGTCTTCAAGACCTGTGAGGTCTGATTTCTACTTTCCAAATGAAGCAAAATATCAAAGTAATAATCCCCGCTTATAACGAAGAAGCTTCGATTGGAAAAGTGATTGCCGAGATTCCCGATTTTGTTTCGGAAATAATCGTGGTGGACAACAATTCAACCGACCATACTTCGGAAGCAGCCAAAAAAGCTGGGGCTACGGTGCTTTTCCAGCCCAAGGCCGGTTACGGGAACGCTTGCTTAAAAGGAATGGAATATTTAGCTCGGCCCGATGCTTCCCCGCACCCCAATATTGTTGTGTTTTTGGATGGCGATTACAGCGATTACCCTTCCGAAATGGTTACAATCGTGGCTCCTATTTTAGATGATAATATCGATTTTGTTGTGGGGGCGCGGGTAAAAAGCTTGCGGGAGCCCGGCTCCATGACCTTTCCACAGCGTTTCGGAAATTGGTTGGCGACCGGTTTGATGCAACTTTTCTTTCATTCAAAATTTACCGACCTGGGCCCTTTTCGCGCCATAAAATATGAAAAACTGCTCGCGCTGGATATGGAGGACAAAACCTACGGCTGGACGGTAGAAATGCAACTAAAAGTTTTGAAAAGGAAGTTTTCCTATGTGGAAGTGCCCGTAAAATACAGAAACCGCATCGGGGTCTCCAAAGTTTCGGGCACGATAAAAGGTGCTATCTTTGCCGGTATCAAAATCCTTGGTTGGATCCTTAAATACAGTTTCAAAAAATGATTCTTGTAATCATAACCATTGTGGTTTACTCGCTTGCCTTACTCTTCATTTTTATGTATGCTTTGGCGCAACTCAATTTGTTGTTCAATTATCTCAGCACCCGAAAACACCACAAAAATGCGCCCATTTTCGATTTCTCCAAGGAAGAGGAAACTCCGTTCGTGACCATCCAACTGCCGGTTTACAACGAACTTTATGTGATGGCGCGCTTGCTGGACAACATAGCCGCTATGGACTATCCGAAGGAAAAACTGGAAATCCAAGTGCTTGATGACAGTACCGACGAATCCTTCGAAAAAACCGCAAATCACATACAAGAACTCAGAAAAACCGGGTTGGACATTCAGCACATCACCCGTGAAAATAGAAAAGGCTTTAAGGCCGGTGCGCTGAAAGAAGGCCTAAAAACGGCAAAAGGCGAATTTATTGCCATTTTTGATGCCGATTTTCTTCCCAAGAGCGATTGGCTGCAAAAAACCATTCCCTATTTTAAGGATGAAGCCATTGGCGTGGTACAGACCCGTTGGGGACATTTAAACCGCGATTATTCCCTGCTTACCCGCGTGCAAGCCTTTGCGCTTGATGCCCATTTTACCCTGGAACAGGTGGGGCGGAACAGCAAGGGACACTTTATAAATTTTAACGGTACGGCGGGCGTTTGGCGAAAAAAATGCATCCTCGATGCCGGCAATTGGCAAAGCGATACCCTTACCGAAGACCTGGACCTTAGCTATCGGGCCCAATTAAAGAAATGGAAATTCAAATATCTGGAGGAAGTGGAAACGCCCGCGGAGCTGCCCGTTGTAATCAGTGCGGCACGGTCGCAACAATTTCGATGGAACAAGGGTGGGGCCGAAAATTTCCAAAAAATGGCCAGACGGGTTTTTCGGAACACCGATATTTCATTGAAGACCAAACTGCACAGTTTCCTGCACCTGCTGAATAGCACCATGTTTTTGAATATTTTGATTGTCGCCATTTTGAGCATTCCTATGCTATACATCAAAAATGAGTATGCCCATTTAAAGCTGTATTTTTTCGTGATGAGCTTTTTTGTGATTAGCACCCTTATTTTCTTTATTTGCTATTGGTTTACCTACAAGACCATTTACGGCGGCGGATTCAAGCATTTTTTAAAATATACCGCTATGTTTTTCACCTTCTTTTCAGTGGCTATGGGCTTTTCAGTGCACAATTCCATTGCGGTTTTGGAAGGACATTTCGGAAAGAAAAGTGAATTTATCCGTACCCCGAAATTCAACATCAGCAACCTTAAAGAAAGTTGGAAGGGCAATAAATACCTCACCCAAAACATTTCGCCAAACGTGATCATTGAAGGGGTGTTGATGCTCTATTTTGCCTTTGGAATGTACAGCGCCTTCGTAGTTGGCGACCAAGGGGGCGATTTCGGCCTTTTCCCCTTCCATTTGATGCTTTTTTTGGGCTTTGGGTTTGTGTTTTTTAAATCACTGACTTCCAAAGCATAAAAACTTTGTGAAACTATAAGAATCTTTGTGCAACTTTGTGAAATAGTTTTACCACAGAGAACCACAAAGAAGGCACAAAGAGTTACCGAGTTTGTCCGCTAAACAATCAAAATTCAACAATCGTAAATCGAAATGTATCCACCGCCACACCACCAAAGCCACGATATTGAAAAAATGATTTCGGTAATCAAAAAATTCCCTTTGGGAATATTGGTTACTGCGAAGGATGGAACACCGTTTATAACGCACATACCTTTTATTTACAATAAAACTTCCAAAAAACTGGTAGCCCACCTTGACCGAAGCAATCCGCAAATGGAAACTTTAAATGATGGCGCGGAAGTTACCGTCGTGTTTAAAGGACCCGATACTTATATTTCGCCCAGTATTTATACCACGCCCCAATTGCCTACGTGGAATTATATAATCGTGCACCTTACGGGAAAATTAAATCTTATCGACGAACCTGAGGCGGTAAAGCAAACTATGGTCGATATGACTGAATTTTTGGAAAGCAAAGCACAAAATTTCATTCTAAAAAAAGACGACCCGAGAATGGATCGTTTGATAGCCTACATTCAAGCTTTTGAAATAGAAATCACCCATTGGGAAGGGAAATTCAAGCTTTCGCAAGATAAAATTCCACAGGATTTTGAAAATGCAAAAGAGGAATTGAAGCGAAATTCAAATAAGGATGTTTCTAAATTTATTGAAGAAATTTATAAGAAATGACCTAAGACTCTAGGACATAGGACGTAAGACGAAATCCTTGTCGTCAGCGCTTTAAGCCTTAAGTCCTTTAGCGAAACGGTTCTACGTCTTACGTCTTAAAGCAAAGCGGTCCTACGTCATACGTCCTAAGCGAAGCGGTCTTAAGTCCTTTAGTGAAACGCCCTACGTCTTTTCAACATATTCTTTCACTTCGTCAAAATCCAGCCCGCCATAGTTGCCGCTGCTCATCAACAACAGGCAGGCGCTTTCATAATCCTGCGAAAAGAGATAGGTCTTGAAATCGGCGGGATTGGTAAATACCACCAAATCATCGCGGTCAAAGGCCCTTTCTATCTGGTCTCCTTTAATTTCTTCCAGTTGTTTTATCATCACCGCGTGGGGCGAATAGAAAACCACGGCACTATCGGCGGCATCCAGGGCGCCTTTGTATTCTCTTAAAAATTCGGGGTTCAGGCTGCTGTAGGTGTGCAACTCCAGACAAGCGATGAGTTTTCTGTCGGGAAATTGGTTTTTCACGGCTTCAGTTGTGGCCTTAACCTTACTTGGCGAATGGGCGTAATCCTTAAAAGCTACCGCCATTTTGGTTTCGGCAATTTTTTCGAGCCGCTTGCTGGCCCCTTTAAACGTCGCAATGGCTTTATAAAAATCTTCGGCGTTTACCCCCATAAGTTGGCAGGTCCAGCGGGCGCCTTCCAGGTTGTTTAAATTGTGTTTTCCGAAGATTTCAACAGGCATAGGTCCTTCGGGAGTTTCCAAGTAAGTGGTACCGTTTTCCACGGAATAATTTGGCGTTTGGTACGGATATTTTTTTACGGGGTTGGTTGCCGCTTCCACTACCCGCTTTACTTCTGGGTCTTCTTCGTTGTAAATAATCGCGCCTCCTACGGTGATTTCCTTTAAAAAAATCTCAAATTGCTCCACATAATTTTCATAGGTGGGAAACACGTTGATATGGTCCCACGCAATGCCGCTGAGCAGGGCGATATTCGGTTTGTAAAGGTGGAATTTGGGCCTTCTGTCAAGGGGTGAGGAAAGGTATTCATCGCCTTCAATAACCATAAAATCGTTTTCATCTGTTATTTTCACCATCGTATCAAAGCCTTCCAGTTGGGCGCCCACCATATAATCCACCTCTTTGCCGTGATAGTTCATCACGTGCAGAATCATGGAGGTAATGGTGGTTTTTCCGTGCGACCCGCCAATGACCACACGGGTTTTCTCTTTGGAGGCTTCGTAAAGATATTCGGGATAACTAAAGATTTTTAGACCGAGCTCCTTCGCCTTCAACAATTCGGGATTGTCAGCCTTGGCGTGCATTCCGAGAATAACGGCATCAATTTCAGAAGTCAATTTATTCGGAAACCAACCCTCTTTTTCGGCCAGCAAGCCTTTTTTCTTTAACCGGCTTTTTGAGGGTTCAAAAATTTCGTCATCGCTTCCGGTTACGGTATCTCCTTTTGCGTGCAGGGCCAAGGCCAAGTTGTGCATCGCGCTGCCGCCAATGGCTATAAAATGGATCTTCATGAAATGGTTTCTGGTTTTTGGTTTCTGGTTTCTTGTTTCACGTTGCAGGTTTCAGGTTGTAAGTCTAAAGTCTGAAATCTCACGTCTCACGTCTCACGTCTTAAATCTCAAAACAAAGTTACTTCTTCTAATTCTGAATTCGGTTTTCAGAATTCAGAATTATAGGGCCAAGATGTGGGCTTTTTCCTTTCGCGCTTCCTCAAAGTCGCCTCGGTCTGCCAATGCCTTGTTTATCCACGTAAGTGCAATTTCTTTTTTCCCGAGGTTTTTATAGATCTGCGCCATCCGGAGATATGCCCAATCCTTGGGTACGCCGTCCCTTACCGAATAATTGGCCAGATAGGCGCCAAGGCATTTTAAACCATATTCCGGCTCGAGGTCGTACTGCGCGCAAATCTTACCTATCTGATAATTGAGCTGGTTGCGCCCGTGGATTTTTAATGATGTTGAAGCGGTTTCCAGGGCCTCCCGCGGTTGGTTGTTTTTTTCATATAGGGCATAAAGTTTCTCATACGTGTGGGGCGAGCCACCTACGGCTATTGCCTTTTTGTAAAACCGTTCGGCATCCTTTGGCCGATTGGAATACTCGGCGATGTAGCCCAGGGCCAAATAGCCATCTACTTTTGAAATGCGCCCCAACTCTTTGGCATAGGCAATCGCCTTTTTTTCGCTTCCGCCGAAAATACCCGGCAGTTGTATGTAATATTCCACCAAGGCCCAACGGGTTTCAATATGACCAGGATCCAGCTGGGCCGCGCGCTCCAAATGATGCTTGATATCGCCAATATAAGTCACAGCACGCAACCTGTTTGTGGAAAGGGCTTTCATCCCAAGGGCCCCGCCGAGCTTAAAATGATAGTTTGCACGGTTGGGCTCCGCTTCGGTTAAGGTTTTGTAATAAGAAATGGCGGTGTCCCAGTCTTTCCCGTAGGCCGCGATATCGGCAAGATATTCGCGGCTCTGTGTATCGCTGGGATGCTGTTTTAAATAGCTTTCAAAAAGCGGTTTCGCCTTGCTGAAATTTTCCTGTTTAAAATATGCTTCCGCCCGTTGGTAGTTGGTTTGGGCATTTCCGACGTAAGAAATGAATAAAAGAAGAATCAATATACTTTTGTTCAAAATTTCGGGTTTTGGGATTTGGATTTTGGGATTTGGGATTTGGAATTTGGAACTTGGATTTTGGGATTTGGGATTGGGATTTGGGTTTCTAGTTTTAGGTTGCTAGTTTCAGGTTTCGATCCTCCTTCGGCGGACAGGTTTCGATTTAAAAATATTCCTTTGTTCGAAGTGCGATTATTTTTTTGGCGGATAATTTTTTAAGATTTTATGTAGGACCGAAACATAATAGGCTTCTTTTTGCTGTGGGGTTGCCCGCTCCTTCAATTCACCTTCGGCCACGGCCTGCCAGACGAGCGCATCTTTTTCCACATCAATAAAATCTACCGTCAATTGCTGGCTTATCACATTGCCGCCAATGGGAATGCCGCCGCTCACGCCCACGCCCACATTGCCGCCACCGCCGCCCACGCCAATGCCAATGGTACTTCGCGAGGGCGAAATACTTTCCTTGGCATAAAAGTTTATATACAGTTGGGGCGCCTCACTTTTTATAAACCCGCGCTGTTGTAAAATGCTATCGGCAATCTGCATTATGCGGGTATCATCCAATTCGTTTAGCCCGGAATCTATGGTGGGAAAATAATTGTAGCTTGTGTATTTTGAAAAATCGACTTGCTTGTCGTAATCAATGGCCACCGTGGCGCCGCAGGAAACAAGAAATAGGGAGAGCAGTAAAATTTGGAGGAGCTTCATTGCATTTTCTTTTCCATAAAAATACGTAAATCGCCGGGCTTCGGATTTTAGAAAAGGTTAAAGTTGCGGCCAACGTTTAAATTTTCCGAAGCCATCCTAAAATTTCCGATGCGAGCCATTACCCCTCAAGCGGAATCTTCACCACGGTTTCCACACCGGTGCCGTCTGCCGTGTTCCTGACTTCAAAAAAATAATTTTGGTTGTAAAGATTGGCCAAACGATCGTTGATATTTGCAAGGCCCATACCGCGTTTCAAGAGGGTGAAATGACTGCCCGAAACCCGGGCCCCGTTGTTAAATACGGTAATGGCCAGCATATTTCCTTGGGCGGCAATGCTTATTTTCACCAGTAGGTTGGTATGATGGTACCCATAACCGTGCTTGATGGAATTTTCAACAATAGGCTGCAGTAAAAGGGCAGGCACCAGCTTGTCTTGTAGGCCCGGTGCCACCTCTTTTTCAATGGTTAAATGGTCTGAAAACCGAATCTTGATAATGTTTAGGTAAAACTCAAGAATGCGCAATTCCTTCTCGAGCGGAATGCGGTTGCTGTCGTTGTCATAAAGAATCTCCCGTAAAAAATCGCTCAGATCGGCAATGGTATCTTTGGCTTTTTCGGCATCGATATCGGTCAATACCGCGATGCTGTTGAGCGTGTTAAAAAGAAAATGTGGCTGCAGTTGTGAGGAGAGCATTTTCATTCGGGCATTGACCAATTGGGCCTCCAGTTTACCGTGCTTTTTCTCGGCCTTTTTTACTTCCTTCACATAGTAATAGGTGTAAATGATAAAGACCATCGCGAAATAAATCAAAAAATTAAGGTCTATGACGTACATAAACCGGAAGATGCTCCGCTCAAAATCATATTCGGCAAAGGTAAGGTCGCCCAAAAGAATGTAATACAGATCGACTACCAACCGAATCACGATCCCTATCAATAACGAAAACAAAATGTGGGTGAGGATAATCTTGGTCCAAGAATAGTTTTTACGAAGGAAGCGTTTGGTGCTGATGGCAATGAGCGTCATAAAGCTGACGACGATCACGTAATCAAAAAGTAGGTTGTCCACCAAAAAACGGGACCAGGAAAATTGTTTTAGGGAGTCCATACCCGCGGACTGCATATAGGCTGTCTTGGCTATAAGGACCAGATCGAAGAGCCCATAGAAAGCTGCCAATAAAAGTATCAACTTGCCATCAATGTATTTCTTTCTGCTTGGGTAGTGCTTTTTCATATTCCTATTCTTTCAAGAAAATTGCTTTTGTGTGACTTGCTGATGTGCAGCAACGCATTATCGGTCATACGGGCGTCAATTTCGGAAAATTCGGAGTGCACGATTTCCCTAACGTGGGTCAAATTCACGATATGCGAACGATGGATCCTGATAAATTTTTCGTTGTCCAGCATTTCACAGAGGTTGTTCAACGATTCGCGCAGGACATATTTTTTCCCTTCCACAAAAATTTCGGCATAACAGCCGGAGGCGCTTATGTACATTATATCTGCAGGGTTTATCAACACGGTTTTGTTGCCTTGTTTTACGGGCAGTTTGTTCAGCGCCGACGTCTTGTCTGATTTGCTTTTGTACAGATTGAACAGTTCAATGATCCGTTTCTCAAAATGATCGTCGGCCTCCTTGGCGGAAATTTTCCGGACCTTTTCAATGGTTCTGAAAAAGCGCTCGTCCTTAAAGGGTTTCAGCAGAAAGTCAAAGGCATCTACATCAAAAGCCTTAAGCGCATAGTTGTCGTAGGCCGTCACAAAAATAACGGTGGGCTTGGGCGCTATTTTGATTTTCTGAAGCACCTCAAACCCGTTCATATCTTTCATATTGATGTCCAGAAACAACAGGTCTGGCTTTTTTTGGTTAATGGCTTCTACGGCAGCCTTTCCGTTGCTGCACTCACCCAAAACCTCCACATCGACCACTTTTTGCAACAATTTCAGCACCCTTTTTCGGGCCAACTCCTCATCGTCTATTACCAGTGCTCTCATTTTTATGATATTGATTGTCTGTTATTTGGGAACGGCAGCCTATACCGTAAAGATATTTAAATCTCATTTTATGGTTTCAACAATTCCCGAAAATTGTTGGCAGTAGCAAACCGGGAAAAGACCATCAGCAATAAAAATGTACTGACGGTCTTTCACTTTTGAACTAACCAAACTATATTATCTCAGTTTACGGCCACCCCAATACCGCTTTGCCGGGCATCTAACTTCAGGTTCTCCTTTTGTGAACCGTTTTCAAGGCGAACCTTGTAAACTGCCTTGGCCAGGATTTCTCCCTTGGTACGGGCCGAATACTTGGTTTTTGTAAGCGTATAGCCCTCAAAGTTTTGGTATAGATCGCGGCGTAGGTTGGCCGGAAGAATCACGTTTTTGAATTGCTGGCGGGTCTGCAATAGCTTTCCATATCGGTCAAAATCGGCAATCAAGGAACCGTCATCACTTTTAAAGGTTACCACATAAGTATGATACTTTTTGGGCGCGGTATGGTCTATAAAGTTTTGGATATCGAAGTTTGCCTTCATAAATGCAATAGGGTCACGTGCAAATTGCCGCCCCTGGTTTTCCCGTACCTTATAGGTATAACTGTCACCATCTTGTACCACCTGGGCATTTACGGGAGCATAGTACAATCGGGCTTCATCGAGTACGGTAATTTCCTGCGCCTTTATTACAAGCGCGGTCAAGCTCAACATTAAGGTTATGATTAAAGTTTTCATAATTGATGATTTTAAAGGATTAAACACATTTGTTTTTAGATTAATAAACCACTGATCAGGTGCTTTTTACATCCTCTAAATTACAAGAGAGATACGCTCAACGAGAAGAAATGATGTGAATGGCCAAAATTATGCACTAAATGGCCTTATAGGTGCTTTGGGAGAAATAGGCTTAAAAACGAATTATAGGTAGAGGGGTGTTATTTCCTAATTTTCTTTTTCGTAACACTTCCCTTCTCAGGAAGCCAAATCTTAAGAATTTGAATTAGAAGGCAAAATACCGCCGCGGCAGGGTTTTTTTATCAAGTAGTTTTAAATGCCGGTCTACTTTCCTCAATCTAGACAGATTTAAAGTTAAACTATAAAAATGGCCAATAAAAATTTCGAGAAAAATCCTAATGATTGTTATGTACCGCGAATTCAATTGAACAACGCCCATACTTCGGCTTTGTTGGGTAACCAGTTCTAGTTAAGCATCTGCCACAATTTATCCTTTAGCTCCGTCAACCCTTGCTGCGCCACGGAAGAAATAAATAAATAGGGCACCTCCTTAAACTGCCTGTCGAGTATGGTTTTCATTTCGGCCTTGAGTTCGGCGTCGAGCATATCGCTTTTGCTGATGGCAACCAAGCGTTCTTTGTCCAAAAGCTGTGGATTGTAACGGCGAAGCTCATCTACCAAAATGTCGTATTGCTCTTTAATATCCTTGGCGTCTGCGGGAATCAAAAAGAGCAAGGTAGAATTTCGTTCAATATGGCGAAGGAACCGGTGACCAATGCCTCTACCTTCGGCCGCGCCTTCAATGATTCCGGGAATGTCTGCCATGACAAAGGTTTTAAAATTGCGGTATTCCACAATGCCCAAATTGGGTTTAAGGGTGGTAAATTCATAATCGGCAATCTTGGGCTTGGCGGCAGTAATCACGGAAAGCAAAGTAGATTTTCCGGCATTCGGGAAACCTACAAGGCCTACATCGGCCAAGATCTTTAACTCCAGGATGATGTCGCGCTCCTCCCCTTCCTCGCCGGGCTGTGCATAGCGCGGGGTTTGGTTTGTGGAACTTTTAAAATGGGCATTGCCCAAGCCGCCGCGACCGCCTTTTACGATTATTTTTTCCTCCCCATCCTCGGTGAGTTCAAACAGGATATCATTGGTTTTCTTGTCGCGCACTACGGTCCCCAGGGGCACCTCAACATAAATATCGGCTCCATCGGCACCGGTGCTGGTCTGTTTCCCGCCAGGGTGGCCCCGCTCTGCCCGAAAGTGTTTTTTGAATTTTAAATGGTAAAGTGTCCACAGGTTTTTGTTGGCCCTGATGATCACATGGCCGCCACGGCCGCCATCGCCCCCATCGGGCCCGCCCTTGGGGATGTACTTTTCACGGCGCATATGCTTGCTGCCGGCCCCGCCATGGCCGGAAGCGACATATATCTTTACGTAATCAACAAAATTGCCTTCGGTCACTTTTTAATGGTTTATTGTTTGTGGTTTGGGGTTTGGGGTTTGGGATTTGGGGTTTGGGATTTGGGATTTGGGATTTAGGATTTGTGGGGGAAAATCCAAACCATAAACCACAAACTACAAACCGTCTATAACTTCACTCAAGCGTTCGGTGATTTCCTCAATGCTGCCAACGCCATCAACCCCGTAGTATTTATCCCTTTCTTGGTAATAATCTTTTAAAATAGCGGTTTCGTTATAATATACCTTTATGCGGTTTCTGATGATGTCTTCATCGGCATCGTCGGCGCGGCCACTGGTCTTTCCACGTTCCAAAAGGCGCTCCACCAATACCTCATCATCTACCTCCAGGGCCACCATGGCATCAATTTGTGTATCCTTGTCTTCCATCAAATGGCCCAGGGCGTCTGCTTGTGCAACGGTGCGCGGAAAACCGTCGAAAATAAACCCTTCGGCATCCGGATGCTTGTCCAGTTCGTTGCTCAACATGTCAATAGTGATCTCATCGGGAACCAACTTGCCTTTTTCTGTAAATGATTTGGCCAACTTGCCCAGATCGGTCTGGTTTTTAATGTTGTACCGAAATACATCGCCGGTGGAAATATGCACCAAGTTGTATTTTTCCTTTAAAAAAGCAGCCTGGGTGCCCTTTCCCGCCCCGGGAGGGCCGAACAAAATGATATTAGTCATGGTAGTAGTTTAATGAATTGCAAAAATGAGGCACAAATTTACGAAAATATAATTGGGATTCGGGATTTCTTGTTGCAGGCCTGCCTGCCGGACGCAGGTTGCGAGTTTAATCTGAAATTCAGAATTATGAATTCAACGGTCGTTTCCCATAAACAAGGGCAATAAACAATAGCAATAAAAAATAAACAATAGTTCCTCTGTTGCTGATCTTGCCAATTAAGGCTTCCAATGGTTTTTCTAATTCTGGATTCATAAGATAAATATTTAAAAGTAAATTTTTTGCCTATGAATTTCAAAATCATTTTTCGGCTAACCAAGAGCAAAAACCGAAATAATTTATAGTCCCAGAATTAAAAACCGCATTCAAATTCAACATTTAGAAATCAAGATTGGTCTTGATTTTCACGCAGAGTGCGCAGGGTTTTTACGCAGAGGGCGCGGCTAATTGTAAGGAATTAAAACAACATTAAAAAAGTCTTACGTCCTAAGTCCTACCGTCTTAGGTCACAAGAATCTAACATCTCACGTCTCACATCTCCCGTCTCACGTCTCACGTCTCCCCCCTCAAACCACCACCCCCACGGCCTTATATAAAAACTCCACAATGGCATTCCAAAGTTTTTCAAGGGTAACCATCAAAATACCTTTTAGGGTGTTCACGAAATTGAGTGCCATGGCTTCCAGCCCGTCCAAAAAGAATTCGCGCAGCTCCTCATCAATCTCTCCCGAGGCTATCCCCTGCTGGATAAGGACCGTCTGTTTGGCAATGGCCTCCACCTGCCGTTCGCTGAAACCGCGCACGGTGGTTATATCCTTTTGAAGAACATTGGTGGCTATATCCTTTATTTCCGCAATTAAGGTGGGTACGTCGCTGGGCATGATCTTATCGTTTTAAAAAGCTTTCATAGGTGAGGGCTTGGTCCAAAAAAATGAGCACCTGCCCCTTAAAGGCCTGCACCACAAGGGGGCTCAATCCAGATTCGGCATCGGTCTCCTTCATTTTTTGGAAGGTTTCGGCAATTTTTCCAAAGGCAAACGCACTGGGATAATCGCCAGATACACCACCACTGCCCTTGGTCTGGAGTATTTCGTTTATCTTGTCGAGCGCCACATTATCGGGCACGGGGCGGGCACGGGCCTGTAGCTCCAGAGCCTCAAAATTTCCGATCAATTCATTGTAAATGGGCAAACGGACAGGGAAACCATCGGCCTCGACCCCTGATGATACCCTTGCAAAAAACCGCAGGGTAGCGTCGGTACTGTGCGTGACCTTGTCAACAATGGCCTGATCGTAGGCCGGCGCCAAGGTGGTCTTGCAAGCCGACAAAGCCAAGGTTCCCAAAAGGACCAAATACGTAAATTTTCGCACAACGGCTCGCATAGCTTTGGGTTTCAATATTCTAAGGTAATCATTTATAATGGATTATGGAATATATTTTTTAAAACAGGCCATTTTCGTTTTAACCGAAAAAAAAGGTTTTTTCAAAAAAATATATCTTTAGCAATTCAACCCATTTATCCTTATATCAAAAAAATGAAATCTTCCGTCCTTTTTAGCAACCTGTTCGGGCTGCTCATTTTGGCTATGGCCTGCCACGAAAACGAAGCCCCCAACCCGGCCAACGATATTTTCATAGCCCTTCCCTCACCCCCGGTAAAAGTTAAGAATACCGAAGGCACTTGGCTGGTTTACGATATGCACGTCACCGCTGCGGAAGTGGAAAAGGTAGAAATTTTCAATAATGGCGAAATGCTGCTGCGCTATACCGACTTTATTACCGTGGGCGAAAAACACATTGCCAGCATCTGGCTGCCCTTTCCGCCTCAAGGCTGGCCTGAAAAAGATTTGGTAAACGATTTTCAATATACCGATGCCGAAGGCAGCACAAAACAATATCGTTTCAATTTTAAACTGGAAGATGCATATCCAGAACCCATAACCATAGCCTTTCCCGTGCCCAGTGGCGTTTGGCTGGCCGAAGGGGCGCCGGGAAGCAATTCTTACCATACCCGTGCGCTTTTTCCATTCAGCGAACCTATTTTAGACCCCGATCAACAAGGCTACCTTTTCGGAAACAACCCACAGCGCTACGCCATAGATTATGCCCTTTTGGTAAACGGTTTGCCCTATGAAAACGACGGAACGGCCCTGGAGGATTGGTATTGCTATAACCTGCCCATCTACGCGGCCCAGGGCGGAAAGGTCCTTTTTACCGAAGATGGCATTCCAGACAACCAAACCCCCGGCGAGTTGGACTACCCCACCGATGAAACCAATGCAACGGGCAATGTGGTGTATATTGAACACGCCGATGGCAGCATTGGCACCTATTGCCACATGGTGCCCAACTCAATTTTGGTGCAGGCCGGCGATGTGGTGGCCACCGGCCAACAATTGGGCCGTTTGGGCAATTCGGGCAACTCCTTTGCGTCCCATTTGCATATGCACGTGATGACCAATCCGGAGGGGAAGGAGATCGTTGAGTACAGCGACGGCCTATATATGGAAAGCCTGCCCTACGCCTTTGCACAGTTTACTAAGCTGGGTACCCTGCCCCCGGGCTATCTGGACGAAAAGCCCATTTACCCCTTCCAACCCACCCAATCGGAAACATTTGCCCATTGCCTTCCTGCAGAGAGCGACGTAATTGGGTTTTGAAATGTGGGGGGAATCCGTCTAAAGTGCCAGATTTTTATTTACCAATGATCGGTATTTCTGTTTTAAATGAGCTACCTGTCTCTAAAGCGCGGAAACCGTCAACAAGTTATCGGTCTTTTCAACCTTGGCCACTTTTTTGGCCGTGAGCCCTTTGATGGCCTTGTCCCATTTTTTATTGCTCAGGCCACTTTTGGCTTTCAGGTCTTCCAAAGCCGTAGGGGTGCTGGCTTTTAACAGGGTAAAGACGTGCTTTTCGTCTTCGGTCATTTCTACCTTTTTCCTTTCGGGGCGCATCTGTGGGAAGAAAAGCACTTCCTGTATGGAGGCGTTGTTGGTAAGGAACATGACCAGCCTGTCCATCCCAATGCCCATCCCGCTGGTGGGCGGCATACCGTATTCCAGGGCCCGCAAAAAGTCAAAATCGATAAACTGGGTGGCTTCCTCATCGCCCTTTTCGGCTAATTTCAACTGGGCCTCAAACCGTTCGCGTTGGTCAAGAGGATCATTCAGCTCGCTGTAGGCATTGGCAATTTCCTTTCCGCAAACCATAAGCTCAAAGCGCTCGGTAAGCTCAGGGTTGTCACGGTGCACCTTACAGAGGGGGCTCATTTCCTTGGGATAATCGGTTATAAAAGTGGGCTGGATAAAATTGCCTTCGCATTTTTCACCAAAAATCTCGTCAATCAGCTTGCCCTTGCCCATAGTGGCATCTACCTCAATTCCCATGGTGATGGCGGCCTGGCGGATTTCATCCTCACTCTTGCCGGTAATGTCAAAACCTGTGTATTTCTTTATGGCATCGGCCATGGTGACCCGTGGGTAGGGTGCCTTAAAGTCTATCTCGTGTTTCCCGAAGGTGGCCTTGGTGGTGCCGTTTACCTCCATGGCGCAGAACTCGAGCAGTTCCTCACAAAAATCCATCATCCAATTATAGTCCTTATAGGCCACGTAGATTTCCATGGCAGTAAACTCGGGAT